>JACDQO010000089.1 GCA_015657605.1 Limnohabitans sp.
CAGCAACGCGCCAGCATCTGCCGCGCCTTGATCCATGAGCCCAAGATGCTGCTGCTGGACGAGCCCTTCGGAGCGCTTGACGCCTTCACCCGTGAAGAACTCTGGTGCATCTTGCGCGACCTGTGGACCGAGCAAAAGTTCAACGTCATTTTGGTCACGCACGACCTGCGCGAATCGGTGTTTTTGGCCGACACGGTGTACGTGATGAGCAAGAGCCCCGGCCGCTTTGTGGTGAAAAAAGAAATCGACTTGCCACGCCCGCGTGACCTCGAGATCACCTACACCCCTGAATTCACCAACATCGTGCACGAGCTGCGCGGCCACATCGGTGCCATGCGCAAGACCGGTGCAGCCATCAACCAATGATCGGGAGCCCCTCATGAACAAAAAATCCCTCGAAAGCTGGTCACCCTGGATCTTGCTGGTGCTGAGCATCCTGATTTGGGAAGGCCTGTGCCGCGCCTTCAACGTGTCGGAATTCGTGTTCCCCAGCCCCTCGCGCATCGCACAGCAAACCATCGAATACCGCGACGTGATCGCGGGCCACGCCTGGCGCACCTTTTGGGTGACCATGGTCGGCTTTGGCATCGCCATCGTGGTGGGCGTGTTGCTGGGCTTCATCATCGGCAGCTCACGCCTGGCCTATGCCGCCGTGTACCCGCTCATGACCGCCTTCAACGCGCTGCCTAAAGCGGCCTTTGTGCCCATCTTGGTGGTGTGGTTCGGCATCGGCATCGGCCCCGCCATCTTGACGGCCTTCCTCATCAGCTTCTTCCCCATCATGGTGAACATTGCCACAGGTTTGGCCACGCTGGAGCCTGAGCTGGAAGATGTGCTGCGCGTGCTGGGCGCCAAGCGCTGGGACGTGTTGGTCAAAGTCGGCCTGCCCCGCTCCATGCCTTACTTTTATGGCTCGCTCAAAGTCGCGATCACGCTGGCCTTTGTGGGTACCACCGTGTCCGAGATGACGGCCTCGAACGAAGGCATTGGCTACTTGTTGATCTCGGCTGGTTCGGCCATGCAAATGGGCTTGGCATTCTCGGGTTTGGTGGTGGTGGGTGCGATGGCCATGGCCATGTACGAACTGTTCAGCGCCATCGAAAAGCGCACCACCGGTTGGGCACACCGCGGCTCGCAAGGCGAGTGAGGAGCATGAGGTGAGCCAGGTCAGCGAGGGGCATGCAGCAGACGTGTCCGGACGCTCGACTTGGCACGCCAGCCTGCAGCTTGACTACACGCTGGAGTCCAACCGCAGCGTCGCCCGCTACCTGCACCAGGGCCCGCTGCGCATTTTGCAAAGCCTCTACCCTGAAGGCGATGCGGTATGCCACAACGTGCTGGTGCACCCGCCCAGTGGCCTGGTGGGTGGCGACACCCTCAACATGCAAGTCACTGTCGCAACAGGTGCGCATGGCCTGGTGACCACACCCGGTGCCACGCGCTTTTACCGATCAGAAGCAGGCCTTGCCACACAACAGGTGCATGCGCGGGTCGAATCTGGCGCGCGCTTGGAATGGCTGCCTTTGGAAGCCATTGCCTACAACCAATGCGATGCCCTCAACCGCGCCGTGTTTGAGCTGGCCCCCGGCGCTGAAATGATGGCTTGGGACCTCACCGCGTTTGGACTGCCTGCAGCCAACTTGCCCTATGTGGAGGGCACGTTTCGCCAACACTTGGAAATCCCCGGCGTGTGGCTGGAGCGCGGCACACTGAACGCTGAGGACACCCGATTGATGGACAGCCCGCTGGGCCTGGCAGGCCAACGCTGCATGGCCACGCTGGTATTTGCGACGGGCAGCGCCATGGCCGATGAGCGCATCGAACGGGCTTTGGCCTGCGCCCGCGATTTGCTCGAAGCGTCTGAACTGCGCCTGACCGCAGGCGCCACCTCACCGCACAAACAGGTCATTGTGCTGCGGGTGCTGGCACCGGTGACCGAGCCGGCCATGCACTTGCTGCGGCGGGTGTGGGCGGCGTGGCGGCAAGAGATGTGGAGACTGCAGGGCACCTACCCTCGGCTTTGGCATGTCTAAACCCTGAATTTCTTGACCGCAAGCAGAAGGTGATCTGGGTCACTGTCAGGCGCTGAGCTTCATGCTCAGATGCGGATGATGTTTGTTTTGTCATGAACACCTCCGCGCATTGGATCGGTTTGCTGACCGCCTTGGGGGTGGGCTTGCTGATCGGTGTGGTGCGTGAGCGCCGGCACGAGCCAACCAGGACCAAGGCTGGCACGCGGACGCACGCGTTGGTGGCGATGCTCGGCTATGTGAGTTGGAGTTTGGGCACTTGGCCATTTGTGGCCACGGTCTTGGTGATCGGTGCGCTGGTGATCGGTGGCTATCAGGCCACCGCCCGAAGCGATCCTGGCCAGACGGGCGAGGTGGCTTTGCTGGTGACCCTGATGCTGTCGGCGCTGGCGCAGCAAAACCCGAGCTTGTCTGCCGCTCTGGGTGTGCTGGCTGCCGCACTGCTGCATGCCAAGCAAGCCTCGCAGCGCATCAGCCGTGTGCTCATCACCGATCAAGAATTGCAGGACGCCCTGATCTTGGCTGCCGCAGCACTGGTGGTCATGCCGCTGCTGTCAGACCAAGCGATGGACCCCTGGGGCGTATTGCAACCCACCACGCTCTGGCGCATCGTGGTGCTGGTCATGGCGGTCGGCATGTTGGGGCATGTCGCGCAGCGAGCGCTGGGTGGTCGTTGGGGCATGCCACTGGCGGCCTTCTTTTCGGGTTTTGTGTCTTCTACCGCCGTGGTCGTCAGCACGGGGCAACGCGTGCGGGCAGGACACAGTGATGCACTGCCCGCAGCGGCTTGTGCCCTGCTGGCCAATCTGGCGTCGTTGGCACTGTTTGCCGGTGTGCTGGGAGCTGCCTCACCGCCCCTGCTGGTGGCCATGCGCTGGCCACTGGTGTTGGCGGGCCTGGGCTTGCTGCTGGTGGTGGTGCTCGCCTTGCGTCGCATCGAAGGCGATGGTGCCGAGACGCCAACAGGACACGCTTTCAAACTGACCCATGCCTTGGGCATGGCCAGCATCATTGCTTTGATGTCCTTGCTCGCCGCCTGGCTGCAACATGTTTTTGGCGATGTGGGCGTGCTGGTGGCTGCGCTGTGCGTGGCTTGGGTGGAAGTACATGCCGCCGCAGCCAGCATTGCGCAACTGATACAGACAGGCGGCATGACGCCTAAGTTTGCGCAATGGTCGCTGGTGGCCGTGCTGGCCTCCAGCGCTTTGGCCAAAACCGTTTTGGCCATGGCCAGCGGCGGGCTTCGCTACGGCTTGACAGTAGGTCTGGGATTGGTGGCCATGGTGGCGGGTGGCGCGGTGGGCTTGATGTGGTTTACCTGAGTTGTGCAGCAGGTTTGTGAGGGATGAGTGTCTGAGAAAGGCTGTAGGCAGACTAAGGCCTTGCGTTAACCATTGGCTGAAGCTGACCCTAGGCGGTTGCATGCTGGACTATTGAAAATAACAGGTAGTTTCTGACACTTCAACAATCTATATGGTCTTTGTAATATGATGGTCATCATGTCATCATCGCCCACCCGAAAAGAACTGAGTCATGCTCGCATCGTCGATGCGGCGTCGAAAGCAATTCGTCGCGCAGGTTACCGCGGCGTTGGCGTTGCCGACATCATGAAAGAAGCCGGTCTGACGCATGGCGGCTTTTACGCGCACTTCGAATCTCGTGATGCCTTGGTGGTTGAAGCTCTGGCCAGAGCAGGACAAGAAAACATTGAATCTTTGACAGAAGTGATTGATCGGCGTCTGGCCAAGGGCGGCACACGCTATCAGGCCTTGATCGAAACCTACTTGCATCAGGCTCACATGGAACGTGTCGAGGATGGCTGCGTGGTTGCCGCTCTGTCTTCTGAAATGACGCGCCAAGACGAAGTGGTTCGTGTGGAAGCGCGCCGCAGAGTGGATGCGATGATCGCTTTGGTACTGGCTGCCTTGCCTGAATATGCCGATGAGAGTGAGGCATCAGTCATCACTGCAACGATGGTAGGTGCCTTGCAATTGGCGCGAACACTTGGCGGCAAAGAGGGGCTCTCCATTTTGACCCAAACACGGCAGGCGCTGCTCGAGCGTTACCAACACACCACCCAACATTGATTGTCTTGCCCTTTCGTCCTGAAATTTTTATTCGTCCAAGTATATGACGGTCATCATAAAGAAAGTAAACCATGCAAATTGAAAATTCCACCGTCTTCATCACAGGCGCCAATCGCGGCATCGGACTTGCGTTTGCCAAAGCCTTTCTCGTGCGAGGCGCAAAAAAAGTTTATGCAGGTTCGCGTGACCCCTCCAAAATCAATTTGAACGGTGTGACCCCTGTCAAGCTCGATGTCAACTCAGCTGCAGATGTTCTGGTCGCCGCGCAACTGGCTCAAGACGTCACTATCGTGGTGAACAATGCAGGCATTGCCAACTTCGGTAGTTTCATGTCCGAAGATGCAGAGGCCATGTTGAGAAATCACCTTGAAACCAATGTGCTGGGACCGCTTCGTATTAGCCGTGCTTTTGCGCCTGTGCTGGCCCAAAATGGTGGTGGCGCACTGATCAACGTGGCCTTTATTGCCAGTTGGATCACCAGCCCAAAGCTCGCTAGCTATGCAGTTTCCAAATCGGCCTTGTGGAGCTTGAGCAATGGTTTGCGCAATGACCTCCGAGGTCAGGGCACCCAGGTGCTGACTTTGCACATGGGCTTTGTGGACACAGACCTCACCAAAGGGATCGACATGCCCAAGTCAACGCCAGAAACCATCGTCGAGCGCACACTTCAAGCGCTTCAAGCAGGTGCGCATGAGGTTCTGGCGGATGAATTGACCCAACAGGTCAGGGCTGGCCTGTCCGCTGAGCAAGCCGTTTATTTGGCAGCGCGCTGAGATGACGACCCATCAGGCTCCCACACCACCGACGGGCAAGTCCAAATCGATGCCTGCTCAATCTCCGTGGCCTGCATTCTGGATTGCTTGCAGCGCCACCTTTTTGGTGTCGTTGGACACCACGATGCTTTTTGCCGCTTTCGAAGCACTGCGCCAGAGCTTTTCGGGCACTTCTGCCGCCGAGCTGTCTTGGGTGCTCAATGGCTACACGGTCGTGTACGCCGCCATGTTGATCCCCGCCGGTGGATTGGCCGATGCCTATGGTCGTCGCCGCATATTCCGATTAGGACTGACACTTTTTCTGGTTGCATCGGTGGCTTGTGGCGCGGCGCCTTCTGTCGATTGGCTCATTGCCGCACGCGCTTTTCAAGCCATTGGGGCCGCATTGCTGACGCCCGCTTCCATGTCCATTGTTTTGGCCGCCTTTCCCACCGAAAGGCGTGCCGTGGCCGTGAGTTTGTGGGGTGCTGTGGGTGGTCTGGCCGCAGCAGTGGGGCCGAGTTTAGGCAGCTGGGTCACTGCCAGTGCAGGCTGGCCCTGGGCTTTTTACATCAACCAGCCCGTGGGTCTTTGGGCACTCTGGCGCAGCGCCTCACACATCGAAGAAGCAGTTAAACCGACGGAGCGTCGAAGCGTCGACATCGTGGGCCTGGTGTTGTTGATGCTTGCAGTGGGCGCGATCGCCCTGGCGATTGTTGAAAGCGGTGAGTTGCGCTGGTCCGCTCAACAGATTGCTTGGGTTGGGGCCGGTGGTCTTTTGGCTGGAGCAGGCTTTGTGCTGTGGGCTCGAACCCGAGACAACGCGCTGATCGATTTGTCTTTGTTTCAGCATCGCACCTACCGATATGTGAACGGGGCCACGCTGGTGTTCGGCACGGCCTTCTCGATGATGTTTCTGGGATTCTTTTTCTACATGACCGGGATTTGGCATTACACGCTGCCACAGGCGGGCCTGGCCGTGACACCTGGTCCTTTGCTGGTCATGCCCACCGCCATCATCACTGGACGACTGGCATCACGCTTGGGCCATCGACCATTCTTGGTGGGCGGTTCGCTGCTGTATGCCCTCAGCAGCTTGTGGTTCTTTCTGGTGCCCGGCAACGAGCCGAACTATTTGCTGCATTGGCTACCCGGTCTGCTGATGAGCGGGATTGCCGTGGGCTTGGTTCTGCCGTCCTTGTCAGCTGCGGCCGTGAATCGCTTGCCCGTTGCCCACTACGCTGTGGGCAGTGCGGTCAACCAGGCAACGCGACAAATTGGCTCCGTGCTCGGTGTGGCGTTCACAGTGGCGCTGGTAGGCCATGCCACGCTCCAACATTCTGACTTCAATGAGTTCTACCTGCTGCATGGTCTGCTGGCGTTGCTAACAGGACTGCTGTGCTGGCCTGTCGACACCAAGCCTCGGGATGCACAGCCATGACTTTGAGTCACCTCACCTCATCCATTCTCTTTGCTGACACCGGCGTGTCCGTGTGCATCAAAAATTTTGTATCAACTGATGGAGCCCATTATGCAAACTGAAAGCACGGTCCAAGCCACTTTGAACGCCTGGCAAGCGCAATTGGAAAATGTTAGACGTCGCCGAGTCGAACGAGGGGGTGGACACGCGGGTCTCGCGAAACCCCAACAGGTACTTGGCAAAACAGGTCTTCAGGTGATGACGGCTTTGCTGGAGGGTGAGCTGCCCCATCCCTACATGGCGGACACCTTCGACTGTGAGTTGATCGAAGTGGGCGAGGGTCTGGCTGTTTTTCAGGCGACGCCACAGCTCAAGCACTACAACCCATTGGGCTCGGTGCATGGAGGCTGGTACGCGACCTTACTGGATTTCGCATTGGGGTGTGCGGTGCAGACCAAACTGCCAGCAGGCTTGGGCTACACGACCAGCCAGATCAATCTCAACATCGTGCGAGCCGCCAACACCAAAACAGGTCCGCTGCGTTGTATCGGGAATGCCATTCACGTCGGTCGCCAGATCGGTACATCCGAAGCGCGGATTGTGGGTCCCGACGGAAACTGTATGCACATGCCACCACAACTTGTGCCATTTTTGAAGCGGTGCCCAAAGTCAGTTGACTTCGCTCGCCAGTTCTGTCTTAAAGATGCTCAGAGTCTAGACATCCAAATACCTCTCGCAAAGTGACATGTTGAGGAAAATCAATACAATTTTTTATCTTCAATGAAAGACCCCTAACGCTGCTTAGCCGACCTACACCATCAGCGCTTCAAAATTCGGCGCCTTAAATCGCCACCAGCTGCTGAATATTCTTGTCCTTCATCTCGCTGCCCGGCCCGCGCGCGATGACTTCGCCACGCTCCATCACCAAATACTGATCGGCCAGTTCTTCGGCAAAGTCGTAGTACTGCTCGCACAGCAGCACCGCCATGCGCTGGCCTTGCAGTCCCACATCGGCCAACTGGCGGATCACGCGGCCGATGTCTTTGATGATGCTGGGCTGGATGCCTTCGGTGGGTTCGTCCAAGATCAATAAACGCGGTTTGGCAGCCAAGGCGCGGGCAATGGCCAGTTGTTGTTGTTGACCGCCCGACAAGTCGCCACCTCGGCGGTGCAGCATTTGCTTGAGCACCGGAAACAATTCAAACAACTCAGGCGGGATGGGCGTGCTGCCAGGCTGTGTGGCCAAGCCCATGCGCAGGTTGTCTTCGACCGTCAGGCGCGCAAAGATTTCACGGCCTTGGGGCACATAGCCCACACCCGCTGCGGCCCGTTCATAAGGTTGGGCACTGCTCAGGTCTTTGCCATCCAGCACCACGCTGCCGCTCTTGATCGCCACCAAGCCCATGAGCGATTTGAGCAGCGTGGTTTTGCCCACGCCGTTACGCCCCAGCAGCACCGTGACTTGGCCTTGTTCGGCACGCAAGCTCACATCGCGAAGGATATGAGAGCCGCCGTAGTACTGATGAATGTTCTTAACTTCCAGCATGTTCAGCGCCCCAAATAAACTTCGATCACCCGCTCGTCGGCCTGCACCTGGTCGAGCGTGCCTTGGGCCAGCACCGATCCGTCGCACAGCACGGTGACGATGTCGGAGATGGTGCGGATGAAGCCCATGTCGTGCTCCACCACCATGAGCGAGTGCTTGCCTTTGAGCGTGAGGAACAGCTCGGCGGTGCGCTCGGTCTCGTGGTCGGTCATGCCAGCCACCGGTTCATCGAGCAGCAGCAACTTGGGGTCTTGCATGAGCAGCATGCCGATTTCCAGCCACTGCTTTTGACCGTGGCTGAGCGTGCCCGCCTGCACCCGCACGCTGTCCGCCAAGTGGATGGTGTGCAGCACTTCGGCCAAGCGGTCTGACTGAGCGGAGTCAAGCTTGAAGAACATCGAAGCTTTCACGCCCTTGGGGGTTTTCAGAGCGAGTTCCAAGTTTTCAAACACGCTCAGGTGCTCAAACACGGTGGGCTTTTGGAACTTGCGGCCGATGCCCAGCTGCGCGATGGCGGGTTCGTTGTGGCGCAGCAAGTCGATGGTGCTGCCAAAGAAAACCCGGCCTTCGTCGGGGCGGGTTTTGCCGGTGATGATGTCCATCATCGTGGTCTTGCCTGCGCCGTTGGGGCCAATGATGCAACGCAGCTCGCCGGGCGCGATGTCGAGCGACAGCTTGTTGATGGCTTTGAAGCCGTCAAAGCTCACGCTCACGTCTTCCAGATACAGGATGCGGCCATGGGTCACATCGACTTGGCTGGCGTCTTGCACCACGCGGCCATAGCCTGCGCTGCGACCACCGGATTCTGTGGCTTCAACGCCATGTTGGGCCACGCGGGCCAACCGCTCAGCGCCTTTTTGCAGCAGATCGGGCGTCATGCGGCACCGCCTTTCTGAGCTTGGGCATCCGGCGTGCGTTGCGACGGCGGTTGCGCTGTCTCGCCTTTGCGCCAAACTTTGCGCACCAGACCCACCACGCCTTGCGGCATGTACAAGGTCACGCCAATGAACAGCGCGCCCAAAAAGTACAGCCAAAACTCGGGCGCACTCACCGTGAGCCAGCTCTTGGCACCGTTGACCAAAAACGCACCCACAATGGGGCCGATCAAGGTGCCGCGCCCGCCCACCGCCGCCCACACCGCGATCTCGATCGAGTTGGCCGCACTCATCTCGCCGGGGTTGATGATGCCCACTTGCGGCACGTACAAAGCCCCGGCAATGCCACACATCACGGCCGAGATGACCCAGATGCTGAGCTTGTAAGGCAGCGGTGAATAGCCCGAGAACATGACCCGCGTTTCGGCATCGCGAATCGCCATCAACACGCGTCCGTACTTGCTGCCCACCAGCCAGCGCGAGAACAGATAAAAACCCAACAAGGTCAGGCCAGTGATGACAAACAGCGTCATGCGCATACCGGGGGTGGCAATCGGCAAATCGAGAATGCGCTTGAAATCGGTGAA
>JACDQO010000014.1 GCA_015657605.1 Limnohabitans sp.
CGTGCTGGGCGCGCTGATCCAGCGCGGCATCACCGGGCGCGGGCAAGAAATTCAGTCGGCCCTGTTCGAGAACAACGTGTTTTTGGTGGGCCAGCACATGCTGCAGTACGCCATCACCGGCAAGGCGGCCGAGCCCATGCCCAACCGCATTTCAGCCTGGGCGGTGTACGACGTGTTCACCGTGAAAAACGGCGAGCAAATCTTTTTGGCTGCGGTGAGCGATGCGCAGTGGGCCACCTTCTGCGACGTGCTGGGCTTTGCCGACCTGAAAGCCGATGCGCGCTACAGCAGCAACAACGCCCGCGTGTCTTTGCGTGCCGAGTTGATGCCGGATTTGCGCCGCCGCCTGCAGGCCTTCACTGCTGCTGAGCTGACCGCTATTTTTGAAAAAGCCGGTCTGCCCTTTGCGCCCATCGTCAAGCCTGAAGAGCTGTTTGATGACCCGCACCTGCAAGCCACGAGGGGCTTGGCCGATGTGCGTCTCTCCGATGGCCCCAAAGCCGGACAGAGCGCACCCGCCGCCTTGTTGCCCTTCACCATGGGCGGGCAACGCTTGGGCGTGCGCCACCAGCCCCCCACGCAAGGCGAGAACACCGATGAGCTGCTGCAAGCCCTGGGCCTGAGTGCGGCAGAGATTGCCCACTTGCGCAGCATCCAAGCGGTGGCCTGAAGGGCTGGGCCGTCGCCATCAGGTTTTCAGTGCTTGACACACTGGGCGCCAGCGGCGACCATCAGTTCATGTTTATCCAGGTTTTGATTTTCGGCATCCACCTCGCCCGCAGCACGCGGGGCAAGCCTTGCGCACCACCGCAGGGCTTTTAAACACTCCCCCTGTTTCGTTTGACCGATTTCAATTCGGGCCGTGCTCTCTTTGCAGCGCGGTCCTGCTTTTCACTGGAGATTTTCATGACCGATTTGTTTGACAACCCCATGGGCCTGTGCGGCTTCGAGTTCGTCGAGTTCGCATCCCCCACCCCCAACACCTTGGAGCCGCTGTTCGAGCAAATGGGCTTCTCGCTGGTGGCCAAACACCGATCCAAAGACGTTGTGCTCTACCGCCAGGGTGACATCAACTTCATCGTCAACCGCGAGCCCAAAAGCCTGGCCGGTTACTTTGCTGCCGAGCACGGCCCTTGCGCCTGCGCGCTGGCGTTTCGGGTGAAGGATTCGCACAAGGCCTATGCGCGGGCGCTGGAACTCGGAGCCCAACCTGTGGATGTGCCCACCGGCCCCATGGAGCTGCGCCTGCCCGCCATCAAAGGCATTGGCGCGCGCCCTTGTATTTGATCGACCGCTTTGAAGACGGCAAAAGCATTTACGACATCGACTTTGAATTCATCGACGGTGTGGACCGCCACCCACCCGGTCACGGCCTCAAGCTCATCGACCACATGACGCACAACGTCTACAAAGGGCGCATGGCGTACTGGAGTGGTTTTACGAAAAGCTGTTCAACTTCCAAGAGATTCGCTACTTTGACATCAAGGGCGAGTACACGGGCCTCACCAGCCAAGCCATGATGGCGCCAGACGGCTTGATCCGCATCCCGCTCAATGAAGAGTCGGGCAAGACCGGTGGCCAGATCGAAGAGTTCTTGATGCAGTTCAACGGCGAAGGCATCCAACACATCGCGCTGCTGACCGACGACCTTTTGAAAAGCGTGGACGCGCTGCAGATGGCCGGCATCCCGCTGATGACCGCGCCCAACGACATTTATTACGAGATGCTGGAAGAGCGCCTGCCGGGCCACGGCGAGCCGGTGGCCGAGTTGCAAGCGCGCGGCATTTTGATGGACGGCTCGACTGCCAACGGTGAAAAGCGTTTGCTGCTGCAAATCTTCAGCCAAACCCTGCTGGGCCCGGTGTTCTTTGAATTCATACAGCGCAAAGCCGACGAAGGCTTTGGCGAAGGCAACTTCAAGGCGCTGTTTGAAAGCCTGGAGCGCGACCAGATTCGGCGGGGGGCGATTGTGGTGGAGTGAACAGCTGGTGCTAAAGCCATTGCTGTGTAGAATCATCGGGGGTAGTCACTTTTGACTACTCAAAGAAACGGAGTCTGACATGACCGCCACTTCTGCCACTACATCGGCCAACATTCCCACCAGCCTCAAACTGCCCGGTGCGCTCAAGCTTCAGCTTGAAGAAGATGCCAAACAAATGGGCATGAGCTTGCACGCTTTCATGGTGAGCACGCTGGCCGATGCGGCGCAGCGCAAGCGCTTGAAGCAAACATTTGCACAAGACTCGGC
>JACDQO010000090.1 GCA_015657605.1 Limnohabitans sp.
ACCAAGGCCATCGAGCTGGCCACGCGCATCGCCACCAACGCGCCTTTGACCAACTTTGCGCTCACCCACGCCATGCCCCGCATCGCCGAACAACCGGCCGACCATGGCCTGTTCACCGAAGCGCTCATGGCCTCGATCGCCCAAGCCGCTCCCGAGGCCAAAGCCCGCGTGCGCGCCTTCTTGGAAGGCAAAGCGGCCAAGGTTCAAAAAAGCTGAGCTGGAGACGCGCATGAACGCCCCCAAATTCCGCCCCCTAAAGTTCGGCGTGACCCGCGTCAGCGTGCGCGACGGTGCACCCGGCACACGCTACCTGCAAGCCGATCAGGCGCTGCAGGATTTTCCGGACCGCCTGACCGACCGGCTGCAGCACTGGGCAAGGGTCAAGCCCGAGCAAACTTTCATGGCACGCCGCGTCAAAAATGCCGATGGCACTTTGGGCGACTGGCGGCACATCACTTATGCGCAAGCCTGGCAAACGGCGCGCAGCATCGCGCAAAGCCTGATCGACCGGGGCTTGAGCGCCGAGCGACCTGTGGTGATCTTGAGCGAAAACAGCTTGGAGCACGGTTTGCTGTCATTGGGTTGCCTGGTGGCAGGCGTGCCCTTTGTGCCCACTTCGCCACCCTACTCACTGGTGAGCTTGGACTACGACAAGCTCAAGCACGTGCTGCGCACCGTCACGCCGGGCTTGGTGTTTGCATCGGACGCCCGCTACGCCAAAGCCATTGCGGCTACCGTGAGCGACGACATGGAAGTGGTGATGTGCGAAGGCCAGGTGCCCGGCCGCACGGTCACGGCCTTTGACAGCCTGTGCGCCACCGCTGCCACAACCGCTGTGGATGCCGCCATGGCCGCCACCGGCCCCGACACCATCGCCAAGTTTTTGTTCACCAGCGGCTCGACCAAGATGCCCAAGGCCGTGATCAACAACAACCGCTTGTGGTGCGCCAACCAGCAACAAATGGCGCAGTCCATGCCGGTGCTGGCCGAGCAAGAACTGGTGCTGGTCGACTGGCTGCCTTGGAACCACACCTTTGGCGGCAACCACAACTTTGGCATGACGGTGTTTCACGGCGGCACTTTGTACATCGACGACGGCAAACCCACGCCCGCGCTGATGCACGAGACCTTGCGCAACCTGCGTGAGATCGCGCCCACCGTGTACTTCAACGTGCCCACCGGCTTTGAAGCGATTGCCCACGCCATGAAGACCGATGACCAGCTGCGCAAAACGCTGCTCTCGCGGATGCAGATGTTCTTTTATGCCGGAGCCGCATTGGCCCAACCCATTTGGGACAGCCTGTACGAATCGCAAGAGCGCGAGATCGGCGAGCGCATCGTCATGGGCACGGGCCTGGGCATGACCGAATCCGGTCCCTTTGGTATTTTTGTGACCACCCCCTTTGTGCAAGCGGGCGAGTCTGGGCGTGCCCACGCCAGGGCTAGAGCTCAAGCTCGTGGACACCGACGGCAAAACCGAGGTGCGCTACCGTGGCCCCAACATCACACCCGGCTACTGGCGCAACGCCGAAGAAACCGCCGGTTCGTTTGACGAAGAAGGATTCTTCAAAACCGGCGATGCGGTCAAATGGATTGACGACGCCAATGTGCATCTGGGCCTGAAGTTTGATGGCCGCATTGCCGAAGACTTCAAGCTGGCCACCGGCACCTTTGTCAGCGTGGGCCCGCTGCGCGGCAAGATCACGACAACGGGTGCGCCCTACATTCAGGACGCGGTGCTGACTGGCATCAACATGAAGGAAGTCGGCGCGATGATTTTCCCGACACCGGCTGTGCGTGCGCTCAGCGGTCTGGCTGCAGATGCGCCGATGTCAGAGGTGCTCGCGTCTGCCCCGGTGCTGGCCAAGTTCCAGGACATCGTCAACACCCTGGCCCAAACCGCCACCGGCAGCGCCAACCGCATTGCACGTCTGTGCCTTTTGAGCGAGCCCCCCACCATCGACAAGGGCGAGATCACCGACAAAGGCTCGATCAACCAGCGCTCGGTGCTGGCCCACCGGGCCGACATGGTGGCCGCTTTGCACGCGGGTAGCTTGCCGAACATCATCCAACCCCAATGACCCCCATGTAGGAGCCCACCCCGTGGGCGATGGCCCAAGGTGTGGCCGGCGCCAATCGCCCACGGGTTGGGCTCCTACACAACACAGAAAGAACAGACATGGCTTCCAAAGGATTTTTCAACGCGTTTGCCGATGTGTGGATGCACGAGGGCGTGCGCACGCCCATGGTCGATTACTGCGGCGCTTTGGGCCACATCTCGCCCACCGACCTGGGCATCAAGGCCGCTCGCGAAGCTTTGAAGCGCGCTGGCATCGCAGCCACAGAGATCGGCTCGGTCATCACCGGCAACATGGCCCCTGGCGACTTCGACCAGTTTGTACTGCCCCGCCATATTGGCCTGTACGCAGGCGTCCCGCAAGAAGTGCCTGCCATCATGTGCAGCGCATTTGCGGCACCGGTTTTGAGCTGTTTCGCCAAGCGGGCGAGCAAATTGAAGCGGGGGTGTGCGAGGCCGCCTTGGTGGTCGGCACCGAGAGCATGACGCGCAACCCGATCGCCGCCTTTGACCACCGCACCGGCTTCAAGCTGGGCGCGCCGGTGGGCTTCAAGGACTTCATGTGGGAAGCCCTGAAAGACCCGGCTGCGGGCATCAACATGATCCAGACCGCCGAGAACCTGGCCAAAAAATACAGCATCACCCGCGAAGAGGTGGACCAGTTCGCGTCTGACTCGTTTGCTAAAGCCGTTGCCGCGCAGACCGCAGGTTTTCATGCGGGCGAAATCGTGCCGGTGGTCACCGAAAAGTTCGAGCTGGAGGGCTACATCCCTCGCGGCATCAAGCTGCAAGGCAAAGTGACCGAAGTCAGTGCCGACACGCACCCGCGCATTTCCCCTGCCGATGTGCTGGGCAAACTCCGGCCGGTGTACGAAGGCGGCGTGCAGACCGGTGGCAACAGCTCGGCCCTGGTCGATGCGGCGGCAGCTTGCGTGGTCACCTCCGGTGCGTATGCCAAAGCCCATGGCAAAAAACCGATGGCACGCGTGGTCGCTGCTGCAGCTGTGGGTGTGCCCCCCGAAATCATGGGCATTGGCCCCGCGCCTGCCATCCGCTTGCTGCTCGAGCGCACAGGTCTCAAGCTGTCGGACATCGGTCGCTTTGAGATCAACGAAGCACAAGGCGCGCAAACGCTGGCTGTGGCGAAAGAGCTGGGCCTGGATGTGTCCAAGCTCAACGTCAACGGCGGCGCGATTGCGCTCGGCCACCCCTTGGCCGCCACTGGCGTGCGCCTGACCATCACGCTGGCGCGTGAGTTGCAACGCAGTGGTTTGCGCTACGGCATCTCCAGCGCCTGTGTGGGTGGTGGGCAAGGCATTGCCTTGCTGATCGAGAACCCCGAAGCAGCATGACACCCACGGGGTGGGCTCCTCCAAAAAACGACATCCAAAGGAACTGACATGAACATCCAAGGACAAGCAGCACTGGTCACCGGCGGTGGCTCTGGTTTGGGCGAGGCCACGGCTCGCGAACTGGCCCGCTTGGGCGCCAAGGTCGCGGTGCTCGACCTGAACATGGCCAACGCCGAGCGTGTGGCAGCCGAGATCGGCGGTGTGGCGGTGCACTGCAACGTGAGCGATGCAGACAGCATGGCCCAGGCCATCCAGACAGCCTCCGCCGCGCACGGCACCGCCCGCATCCTGATGCAGATCGCCGGTATCGGCACCGCCAAACGCGTGGTCGGCAAAGACGGCAAAGCCGCGCCGCTGGAGGAGTTTGCCAAGGTCATCAACGTCAATCTGATCGGCACCTACAACGCGGCGCGTTTGTTTGCCGAGGCCTGCAGCAAGCTCGACCCCTTGGAAGACGGCGCGCGTGGCGTCATGGTTTTCACCTCGTCCGTGGCCGCCTTTGACGGGCAAGTGGGCCAGCAGGCTTACAGCGCCTCCAAAGCCGGTGTGGTCGGCATGACGCTGCCCATGGCGCGCGACCTGGCGCAACACGGCATCCGCGTCTGCACCATCGCGCCCGGCCTGTTCAAAACACCGCTACTGGCCAGCTTAGCCCGAGCCGGTCCAGCAATCGTTGGCGGCCAGCATCCCCTTCCCCGCTCGCTTGGGCAAGCCCAGCGAATTTGCCGAACTGGCCTGCCACATCGTGCACAACGACCACCTGAACGGCGAAGTCATTCGCTTGGACGGCGCGCTGCGCATGGCCCCACGTTGAAAGAAAAAAATGAGCAAAACCGTTGTTTACGACGTGCAGGTGGTGTTTGGTGACTGCGACCCCGCAGGCATTGTGTTCTTCCCCAATTTTTCCAAGTGGATGGATGCGTCCTCGCTCAACTTCTTCATGAAGTGCGGCATCTTGCCTTGGCGCGAGCTGGTCAAGACGCGCGGCATCATCGGCACGCCACTGTTGGAAATCAACACCAAATTCATCCGCCCCGCCACTTACGGCGAAACCATTCAAGTGCACACCAGCGTGCAGGAGTGGCGCGACAAAGTGTTGTGCACAA
>JACDQO010000091.1 GCA_015657605.1 Limnohabitans sp.
AGCCCTTGTTGGTGCCTGTGAGTCTGGACCCTGCGCACCCGTTTCCCCAGGTCGCCAACAAATCCTTGAACTTCATCGTTCAGTTGTCGGGCAAAGACGCTTTTGGTCGCTCCAACGAAATCGCCATTGTCAAGGTGCCCCGCGTTCTCTCGCGCTTGATTCCTTTGCCTGCAAACGTCTGTGGCAGCAGCACAGCCTATGTCTTGTTGTCCAGCGTGATCCGTGCGCATTTGTCGGAATTGTTTCCGGGGCGTGAGGTAGGACAGTTCTCTCAGTTCCGGGTCACACGCCACTCTGAATTGTCAGTCGACGAGGACGAAATAGCCAATTTGCGCATGGCGCTGCGACAAGGTCTGCAGCACCGCAACTACGGTCAAGCCGTCAGGCTCGAAGTGTCAGCCAGTTGCGCGCCGCGATTGACGGAGTTTTTGCGCAAAGAATTCCGTTTGCCCGAAGCCGCTGTTTTTCGCGTCAATGGTCCCGTCAATTTGGTTCGCCTGATGCAGCTGATTGACTTGGTCAATGCGCCCGAACTGCTGTTCCCCCCCTACAAAGCCAGCTTTCCGGCGCAACTGCCTCAGCATGGTTCGGTGTTCACACGGCTCAAACAGGGGGATGTGATGATCCATCAACCCTTTGAGACTTTTGATGGGGTCTTGTCCTTTTTGAAAGAGGCCGTACAAGACCCGAATGTCTTGGCCATCAAGCAAACCATCTACCGTGCAGGCAGCGACACGACCATGATGGATTTGCTGCGTGAAGCGGTGCGCAAAGGCAAAGAAGTCACTGCGGTGGTCGAGCTCAAAGCCCGCTTCGACGAAGAAGCCAATATCAATTGGGCCGAACAACTCGAAGCGATTGGTGCCCAGGTCGTCTATGGCATCGTGGGCCTCAAGACCCACGCCAAGATGCTCTTGGTCACCCGCCGAGAGGGCCGCACATTGCGCCGCTACGGTCACTTGTCCACCGGCAACTACAACCGTCGCACAGCAGCGCTGTACACCGACATCAGCTACTTGACGGCCGATGCCGCCATCACCGCCGACATGGACCAATTGTTTGGCCATTTGGCCAGCCAGAGTCGTTTGCCCAAAATGAAACGCCTGTTGGTGGCGCCCTTTCAGTTGCACGCCGACATGCTGTCACGCATCAAGGCCGTTGGGCAGGCTGCAGCGCGCAGCACTTTTGCCCGCATCGTCATCAAAATGAACGCGTTGACCGATGTGCCTTTGATTGAAGCCTTGTTGGAGGCGGGTCAAAAGGGCGCCAAGATCGATCTGATTGTGCGCGGTGCTGCATGCTGCCTGCTGGGTGGCGGGCATGAGCGAAAACATCCGGGTGCGCTCGGTGATCGGTCGGTTTTTGGAGCACTCGCGGGTGTTTTACTTTTGCGCCGATCAAGACGAGTCGCTTTACCTTTCCAGCGCCGACTGGATGAGCCGCAACATGACACGCCGCATTGAGCTGGCCTGGCCGGTTCAAGATCCGGCATTGCGCCAGCGGATCATTGACGAATGCCTGATCGCCTATTTGCACGATGGGCGAGATGCTTGGGATTTGTCGTCAGACGGGCAATACCACCGCGTGGGTTTGACAGCGCCCGGACCCGGCGCCCAGCAAGCCCTGATGCAGCGTTACAGCGCGAACTGACAGTCCAGGTGAACCGATGGACTTGATCATTTGGCGACATGCCGAAGCCCACGAAGCCGAGCCGGGCGAAGAGGACATGCTCAGGGCCTTGACGCCTCGTGGCCGCAAGCAGGCCGATCGCATGTCGGTTTGGCTGGACGCGCATTTGCCCCAGGGCACCCGGATCTTGAGCAGCCCAGCCGTCAGAGCCGAGCAAACCGTGCTGGCCTTGAAGCGCAAATACAAAGTGCGCGACGCCTTGTCACCGGGGGCCTCGGTGCAGGATATTTTGGAGACTTCGGGCTGGCCGACGCCAAGTACCCCGTGCTCTTGGTGGGCCATCAGCCTGCATTGGGGCGGTGTGGTGGCGCAGTTGATGGGCATGCCCGAAGAGGCCTGCGCCATTCGCAAGGGTGCGGTGTGGTGGTTGCGCCACCGACTGCGTGAAGGGCAGGGCCAGACCGTGCTGATGTCGGTGACTGGCCCCGAGATGGTTTGAGGCCCATCAGGCCTTGGCGGGTCTGCCGGTCTTGATGGTGGCACGTTGCCCAGCGCTTTCTTGAAAGGCGCGTCGGCCATCGTGCTCAGGGCTTGCAGGCCTGCCCGAATCAGTTCACTCTTTTTGACTTCAACGCCCAGCGCCATGGCGCGCTTTTTCATGTCGGCAATTTGCAGCAACTCGGTTTTGGGCAGGGTGAAGCTGTCGCGCACCACTTTGACCTTTTTTTCCTTGGCCGGCTTGGCAGCTGGCTTGGTCGCAGCTTTCACGGCTTTGGGGGCGGCCGCAGGCTGGGTTCTTGGGGTGGACTTGGTGGCAGGGCGTTTTTTTGCTGCCGCGTTCGAGGGGGTTTGTGCCATGGTGTGCATGCCTTGAAATTAACGGTGCATACAGTTTATACCGTTAAAAATTCATTGACAAGCAAACAGACGCTGACTTTCTCATGCTCAAGTGTGATCCAACACTCAATCCAGGTGCACCCCGAAGGTCCAGTCGGTTTTTTGCCAAGCCGACTTTTCTTCGCGCAACAAATGGGCGGACTGTGGCCAGAGTTCTGCCCATTCGGCGCTGATGTTCACTTGGGCCGTTCGGCGTGCGGCATTGCATTCAAATTGCAAGCCTGATAAATCGGGGTCGCGGCGCGCGTGGCAAAGAATGACCGCCAAGCGCAAGGCCATCAGTTGCTGCACAAAAGTGTTGTCCTCGAGCTCCGATTCGAGTTTGCGCAATTTGCCGCGGTGACCCAGCACCAGTTGGCTCAAACGGTGCAACTCGTCCAAAGTGAAGCCGGGCAGGTCGGTGTTGTCCAAAATGTAAGCGCCATGCTTGTGGTAATCGCTGTGCGAAATGCGCATGCCGGTTTCGTGGACTTGGCAGGCCCAGTGCAATTTCTTGAAGAGGCGTTGGCGATCAACGTCGTGATCGCCAATGGCATCGCCCATCAACGAGGCCAAAACTGTTTGCGCGGTTTTGGACACACGATCGGCTTGCAATTTGTCGATGCCAAATCGTTGCGCCAGCGAGTCCACCATCGAAGAGCGCACATCGTGCGTGCCCTCCCGGTCAATCAAGTCGTACAAAGCCCCGTGCCGAAGCGCCCCTTGGGCGGCATGCATTTCGTTGATCTGCAACAAGTCAAACACCGCTTGCAGCACGGCCAAACCACCACCAATGACGGGTCTGCGGTCTTCTTTGACACCCTCCAGGCGGAGGTTGTCCATCTTTTGGGCTTTGAGCAATCGCTCTTTGAGCCAAGCCAAACCGTCGCGTGTGACTTGGCCCTCGGGCCAGCCTGCGGCGCTCAGGATGTCCGCCACAGCACCCACGGTGCCCGATGAGCCGTAGCAGCGGCCCCATTGGTCTTTGCTGAACAAAATTTGGGCTTCGTCCAAAACCGCTTTAGCGCCAATTTCGGCGGCCTTGAAAGCCGAGGCCGTCCAAAGCCCATTCGGAAAATATTTCATGGACCAACCCACACTGCCCACCCGGTAAGACTCCAAGGTGCTGGCGGTCTCGTTCTTGCCCAAGATCATTTCGGTTGAGCGCCCCACCGATGTCCACCACCAAGCGGCGTTCGTCAGATTGTGGGAGCAGGTGCCGACACCCCCAGATAAATGAGCCGAGCCTCTTCGCGGCCTGCGATCACTTCAATCGGGAAACCCAAAATCTGTTTGGCCTTGGCCAGGAAAACATCGCGGTTGCGTGCTTCGCGCAGGGTTTGAGTCGCCACTGCACGCACTTGGTTGGCTTTGAAGCCGGCGATGCGTTCGCCAAAACGGGCCAGGCAGTCCCAACCGCGCTCCATGGCCTCCAGCGTCAGGTTCCGGTCGGCATCCAGACCGTTGCCTTGGCGCACGGTTTCTTTGATGTACTCCACATGGCGCAACTGGCCAACGTCCATCTGCCCAATTTCAAGGCGAAAGCTGTTGGAGCCCAGGTCAATGGCCGCGTAGAGGGAACGTGTTTGCATGGAGAAAAGCCGTCGCAGGGAAACAAGGTGC
>JACDQO010000092.1 GCA_015657605.1 Limnohabitans sp.
CACCCCATAGTGCGCGCGGTCTGGGCTGCAGTGTCATGGGCCAATGCCGAGGCTGGCGATGGGGGTCGTGGTGACCGGGGTCAGGCGCGCGCCGGAATCCGTTGGAAATTTCAACACCCAAAAGACGAGTCCCGCAGCAGCAGCGCACCAGACCAAAGCGGTGAATGCATTCAGCCTAAAGACCTGGACTGGCTTGTTTTGGATTTGAAACATGGGCAGATTATGATTCAAGGCATGCAAAACTCCGCCCTTTCCCATCAGCGCCCCGCCGCCCGCCGCCAACGCGGCTTCACCCTGATTGAATTGATGGTCGTGTTGGCCATCATTGGCGTGCTGGCCGCGCTGATTGTGCCCAATGTGCTGGGCCGCGCCGACGATGCGCGCATCACCGCCGCCCGTACCGACGTGGGCAATTTGACGCAGGCGCTCAAGCTTTACAAGCTGGACACCAACGCTTTCCAACGCCTGAGCAGGGCTTGCGGGCCTTGGTTTTGCGGCCCACTACGGCGCCCGTGCCCGCCAACTGGAAGCGTATTTGGACAAATTGCCCAACGACCCTTGGGGTCGCCCTTACCAATACATGAACCCCGGCATCCGCAGCGAGGTCGAGGTCTTGTCCTTTGGCGCTGACGGCCAAGCCGGTGGCGAGGGCAACAATGCGGACATCGGCAGCTGGCAATAAACGCCACCCCGCCCCGCCCCGGGGCTTCACCCTGCTGGAGCTGTTGGTGGTGGTGGCCTTGATCGCGGTGGCCACTGCAGGCGTGAGTTTGTCGCTGCGCGACAGCGCCGACAGCGCCCTAGAGCGCGATGCCGAGCGGCTGGCCGCATTGCTGGAAACAGGCCGCGCCCAAGCCCGCGCCCATGGCATGCCGGTGGTTTGGCAAACGTCCAGTGGCGGTACCGGTTTTGAGTTTGCAGGCTTGCCGCCGCCGGGTTTGCCTCGCACATGGCTGAACAGCGACACCCGCGCTGCGCCCGGTGTTCGGGTGGTTTTGGGGCCCGAACCTTTGATCGAACCGCAGGCTTTGGCGCTGTCCAACGCCACCGCGCCCGGCAAAAGTTTGTGGGTGGTGACCGACGGTTTGCGGCCTTTCAGGGTGCAAAGCACGCCCGACACCCCAGGGGCCAGGCCATGAGGACGCTTCAAGTGGGCAAGCGGTCCCGTGGCTTCACCTTGATTGAGGTCTTGGTGGCTTTGGGCATCACCGCGGTGGCGCTCATGGCGGGTTTGCAGGCCACCGGCTCGCTCAGCCGCAACGCCGAGCGGCAAACCGTGAGCATGCTGGGCCAAATTTGCGCTGAAAACGAACTGATTGCCCTGCGTTTGCGCCGCCAACTGCCCGACACCGGCAACCGCAGCGTGGACTGCTCGCAGGCGGGGCGTTTGCTGCAGGTCGAAGTGTCGGTGCGCCCCACGCCCAATCCCAATTTCAGGCGGGTCGATGCGCGTGTGCTCGAGCAAGGCAGTTATGTGCTGCAGCTGTCCACCGTGATGGGGCGGCAATGATGAACCCCAGAACAAAGCGAAGCGTTCAAGGCTTCACCCTGATCGAGGTCTTGGTGGCGATCAGCGTCATGGCCTTGATGAGCCTGATGGTCTGGCGCGGCCTGGACGGCATGCTGCGCACGCAAAGCAGCCTGCAAACCCGAGCAGACGAGGTGCGCACTTTGCAAGCAGGGTTGGCCCAGTGGCAAACCGATTTGGACCAATTGGCCGAATTGCCCGGCACCCCCAGCTGGGACTGGGATGGCCGGGTGCTGCGCCTGACACGGCGCAGTGCCGAAACCCCCGACAACACAGCAACCAACACCCTCTCCAGCACCGGCCCCAACAGCCCGGGGCCAGTGTGCGGGTGGTCGCTTGGACATGGCGCACCGACCCAGGCCGCCCGGCGCGGCGATTGGCTGCGTTGGCAGTCTGGCCCATTGAGCCAACGCCAAGACTGGCAAACCGCCTGGAACACAGCCCAGCAATGGAGCCAAACCCCCAGCGACAGCACGCGCGCAGCGCAAGTGCAGATTCACCCCCTATCGGGTTGGCAACTGTTTGTGCACCGGGGCGGCAGCTGGACCAACCCTTTGTCCAGCGATCGTGGCTGACCCCGAACCCTGCACAAGCGGCAACCCGGCCGGCGCAACAACCCAGGCCAAGCCACACCCGACGGCGTGCGGCTGGTGCTGAGCCTGCCGCCGGGGGCAGCAGGCGCCGGCACGCTCAGCATGGACTGGGTGCGCCCCACTTTGTCAGGCGCGCCATCATGAGCGGCCACGCCACACAAAGAGGTGCCGCCTTGCTCACGGCCATGCTGGCCGTGGCACTGGTGACCACTTTGGCCAGTGCGGCCTTGTGGCAGCAGTGGCGGCAAGTGGAGATCGAGACCGCCGAGCGCGGACGCAGCCAAACCAGCCTGATGATGACCGGGGCCATGGACTGGACGCGTTTGATCTTGCGTGAAGACGGTATATCGGCCCAAGGCGCAGAGGCCGACCATTTGGGCGAACCCTGGGCCTTGCCGGTGCAAGAGTCCAAGCTGTCGACCTTTTTGTCGCAAGATCAGCAATGGCGCGAAGGCGATGCCGAGGTGTTTTTGTCGGGGCAGATCACCGACGCCCAATCGCGTATGAATGTGATGAACTTGCTGGAAAACGGGCAAGTCTCGCCCAAGGCCTTGGCCCGTTTTACCGTGCTGTTTGAACGCCTGAACCTGCCCTTGGCCGAGCTTCAAACCTTGGCCCAACAACTGCAGCGCAGCCAACAAAACATCGCACCGTCTGCCCCGGGCAGCGCAGTGCCTCAGGGTTCTGCTTCTGCTTCGTCCTCTGTTTCGACGACCGCCTCTTTCGCGGGGCCTTTGATGCCGCAACAAACCGCCCAATTGGTTTGGCTGGGTCTCAGCCCCGCCAGCCTGGCCGCCTTGCAGCCGCACATCACGCTGCTGCCCGAGGCCACGCCTGTCAACCTGAACACCGCCTCGGCCGAGGTGTTGTCGGCATCCATCGCGGGGCTGGACTTGGCCTCTGCACGGCAACTGGTGCAGCAGCGCCAGCGCGGCCCCTGGACCAGCCTGAATGCCGCCCAGCAAGCCATGGGCACATCGGGTCGCCTGCTGGATGAGCAGCAGCACAGCGTGCGCAGCCGCTATTTCGAGGTGCATGGCCGCATGCGCATTGACAACGTGGTGCAGCAAGAATTGGCTTTGGTGCGCCGAGAGGGCGGCCAAGTGCGCATGCTCTGGCGCATCCAAAGCCTGATGACGCGTCACACCACCCCTCTACAATGATTCGGACATGCGCACCCTGATCATCCAACTGCCCACCGACTTGCCACACACCGCCATGGCTTACCCCCATGCTGTGGTGGGCGACGAGCCCATGGCGCAGGCGGTCAAACTGCAATGGGCAGCCAGCAATTTGTTGCCCCGCCCTGCCGCACCTGCAGAAAACGTGGCCTTGGTGCCTGCTGCGGCACTGTCCTGGCACCGGGTTGAGCTGCCCGCTGGCTTGAACAAGCAACCTGCACGCTTGCAGGCGGCCCTGCAAGGTTTGCTGGAAGACCGGCTGCTGGACGACCCCAGCCAATTGCACTTGGCTTTGCAGCCCGGTTGGCAAAACTTGGCACGCCCCTGGGTGGCGGTGTGCGACCGCGCTTGGCTGAGCGCCCACCTGCAGGCGCTGGAGCAAGCGGGCGTGCAGGTGCACCGCATCGTGCCCGAACTGCACCCACCCTCAGACACAGCACCCACCCGCATCACGGCCCTGGGCGATTCCGACAGCGCTTGGGTGTGGGTGAGCCACGCCGAACGCGGCGTGTGGGGGCAAGCTTTCAACACAGAGACGCCAAATCTGGCAGCTTTGGGTTTGAGCGACGAAGAGCGCCCCTTGGCCGTGGTGCAGGCCGAACCCGGTGTGGTGCAAGCGCTCAGCGATCAGATGGATACCCCCGCCCGCCTGATGGCACCCGGCCAACATTGGCTGGACGCCATCGGCTCGGATTGGGAACTGGCCCAGTTTGAACTACGCGCCAATGCACAGGCCCGGCGGCTCAAACAGCTGCAACGCGGTCTGGACAGCGTGTGGCGCAGCCCCGCTTGGCGTCCGGCTCGCTGGGGTGTGCTGTTGCTGATGGTCACCCAATTGGCAGGGCTCAATGCTTGGGCTTGGAAAACACGCGCCGACTGGCAAGCCCAGCAACAGGGCTGGGCCCAGATGTTGCGCGAGACCTTTCCTCAAACCCAAGTGGTGGTCGATGCGCCTTTGCAAATGGCCCAGCAAGTGGAACGCCTGCGCCAAGGCTCGGGCCAACTGGGCGCGGGCGACCTGGAAACCCTGTTGGCGGCCTTGGGCCAGGCCCTGCCAACCGACTTGGCAGCGCCCAAACAATGGACATACCAAACCGGTCAATTGCGCGTGCAAGACTTCAAACCCTCGGCCTCGCAGCAGCAAAGCCTGCAACAAAGCCTGAGCACCCAAGGCTACCAATGGCGCGCCGAAGGCGATGCCTGGCTGATCCAGGTGAACACTCCAGCGGAGGCCAAGCCATGAGCCCACACACCCCATGGCAAGCGGCGGCAAAAAGTGCATCCCAAGCTGACGCCAAGCTTGGG
>JACDQO010000093.1 GCA_015657605.1 Limnohabitans sp.
CTGACTGGACCTTGATGACCCCTCCATCTGACATCACGATCGAGGCGTCGACGACGACAAGGATTTGCGCACACCTTGGTCATGGTGCTGCGCGCACAAGGCTTCAAAGTGCGTGCGCACCACTCGGGTACCGCCTATTTGTCAGCAGAACGCTCCATGGGACTTCGTTTGATGCTGCTGGACGTTCGAATGCCTTTCATGTCCGGCTTGAAGTTGCATGCAGAAATACGGCGCACGGGAGACCTGGTCCCCGTGATTTTCATGAGCGGTGAGAGCTTCCCCCATGAGGTCAGCGACGACCCTGAACCAGACGCTGTTGCTTTTCTTGGGAAGCCTTTCAGGACACCGCAACTGATGCAAGCCCTTGACCTGGCTGTCCAGTCTTTCAAGGCTTGAATGTACAAGGGGCCTTCAGGCCCCTTGGTTTTTCAGAGTGTGCCGTAGCTGTGCAGCCCGCTCAAGAACATGTTCACGCCCAAGAAGGCAAAGGTCGTGATGCCCAAGCCCACCAAGGCCCACCAAGCGGCCACGGTGCCGCGCAAACCCTTCATGAGGCGCATGTGCAGCCAGGCCGCGTAGTTCAGCCAGACGATCAGGGCCCAGGTCTCTTTCGGGTCCCAGCTCCAGTAGCCGCCCCAGGCCTCGGCCGCCCACAAAGCGCCCAACACGGTGGCAATGGTGAAGAAAGCAAAGCCCACGGCGATGGACTTGTACATCACATCGTCGAGGATTTCATAAGAAGGCAGTCGCTCGGCAATGCGGCGGCGGCCCATCAAAATCCCTGCCACGATGAAGGCGGACACCCCAAAGTAAACCATCCAATAACTGCTGGTCTGGTCGTTGGCCGATTGGCGGAACACCACCGGCTCAAAGCACAACACAATGCCCAGCAGCCACAAGGGTGCCAGCTTGTACCAACGGGTCTCGGTCGCCTGCTGCTTGATCAGGTAAGCAAAGGCCACCATGGCGGCCAAGGCAAAGGTGCCGTAACCAATGAAGTTGGCCGGGACGTGGACCTTCATCCACCAGCTCTTGAGGGCGGGCACCAAGGGTTGAATTTCATGGGCTTCACGCACCAGCGTGTACCAAAGCAAAAAGCCCACCGCCGCACTCACCACCAACATGACGAATGCGCCCAGAGCACGGGTCTTGTATTGCTCTTCGTAGTAAAGGTAAAACGCTGCCGTCATCCAGCAAAACATGATGAAGACTTCGTACAAGTTGCTCACCGGGATGTGACCGATATCAGGCCCCAACTGGTGGCTTTCGTACCAGCGCACCAAGTGCCGATCAGGGCCAGGCCCACCGCCACCCAGGCCATGCGCGAGCCCAAAGACTCCATCGCGTCGGCCTGACCCCGGATGAATATGCCGGCCCAGTAAAAGACGGTGCTGATGAAAAACAGCATGCTCATCCACAGGATGGCCGACTGGCTGGACAAGAAATACTTGAGCCAAAACACCTGCTCTGCCCGTGCCAGGTCGCCTTGGTAAAGGTAGATCGCCAGCAAGGACAACCCCGTCACCACCAGCATCAAGGTGCGCAAGGGGCGCCAGAACCAGGCCAACCAAACGGCCGCCGGCAAGCTGCCGATCAGGATGGCCTGCTCGTAAACATCCATGGCATGCTGGTAACGGGTGAATGCAAACACCGTACCCAACAGCGCCAACAGGGCAAAGCCCCAATCCAGCGCCGAACGGCTGGAAAAATAGCCTGGGTTCAAAGTGACAGTGGTCATGGTGCTTTCTCTAAGCGGCCCAACAATCGGGCGGTCAGTTGGTCAAATTCTCGGTCCACGTCCATGGTCTTGCGGTTGGACGACAAAGCCATGCTCGCTTGAGCACCACCGCCTTGCGGCGACAGCCAGACCCACAAGCGACGGTCTCGAACATACAGCATTGCAAAAATACCCAAGATCAAAAGGGCACACCCCAGGTACACAATGGATTGGCCGGGGGCCCGGGCCACCTGGAACACGCTGGCTTGCACCTGCTTGAAATCCTTGAGCAAAAACGTCATGGGCGCAGGGTAAAACGGCGCATCCGACAGCGCCAGCACCGCCTGTGTCATGAAGCCCTGCACTTGCTCTGGCGGCATCGGTTTGGCACCCGCTTGCTCGCGCGCCACGGCGTCCAGTTCGAACAAGGCGCCGTTCAAAATGCGGACAAACATTTCACCTGCACGGGCGCGCTCGGCCTCGGGCACATTGGACTCCAAGAAATCCGCCAAGGCCTGCAAGCCCGAAACCTGCTTGCCCTGCACCTGCTCCAAACCGGCAAACAAGCCCAAAGAGCGGGCTGCTGAATCGGCCAGTTGCTGGGTCAACTCGGGGCGTTGTGGATCCACAGCCTTGCGGGCGTATCGCTGGACCGCGCGGTTGCGCAGCTCGGGGGTTTCCAGTGCGGCGCGCAAACGGATGAAACCGGTCAACTCGCTGTTTTCATCGGCCGGAGGACGCAGGTAACGGAAGGGCTCACTGGGCGTCTCGCGCATGCCCAGCAAAACACGGGCACACCATCGCCGGTATCGACAGGCAACATGTAATTGTTGTACTCGCGCGCTTGGCCTGCGCCATCGCGCAGTTTGTAACTCACGCTGGGGCCCACATTGCGCAGCTCTTTGGTTTGTGTCGTTTTGTTGCCCGCCCCCAAACGCTCATCGATGGCGCTGCGCAAATCGACTTTGCGCACATCCACGCCAGTGCCGTTCAACCCCTCGCCACCCGACATGTTCTCGACGTTGATCACACGCAGTCCGGTGAACTCCAGGCTCATTTTCTCGTTGCCGTTGGTCAGGTCGGTGCTGCCGCCAATGGTGCCCTCCACCTCAAAAGCCTTGGTGGCTGCTGCCATCGGCACGGCTTGCAAAGTGACCTGTGAGCCCCCGTCGTCAAAGCTGGACTGGTAGATGTTGATGCCCTTGAAGGTGGCCGGGTGGTTGACCTCAACACGTGCCTCGCGCTTTTCGCCCGTGGCCTTGTCGTGGATGATGATGTCGCTGGCAAACAACTTGGGCATGCCGGTCGAGTAATACTCGACGATGAACTTTTCAGCTCGATGACAAAGGGCAGTTCCTGCAACAAAATGCCGTTGGACTGGTTCAAGATGGCGGTGCCCGATGCAGTGTCTTCAGCCACCAGCAAATTGGCGCGAAACGCCGGGTTGCGCTCAGAAAGTCGGTGCTGCGCGGGCACATCGGCGATCAGGCCGCCACCGTTGTAAATTTCCTTGCCGCCAAACCACATCTGGGCGCGCACCGCCAGATCGCCATCGAGCAAACCACCCACACACACCAACACGATGGCCGAGTGCGCCGCGATGTAACCGATTTTGTTGGCCGCACCCGCCTTGGCGGCCAGCATCCAGCCCTTGCCTGCCGGTGTGTCGCGCTCTTGCAGCTTGACCTTCCAACCGCCTGTGGCCAACAAAGCCCCTAGGCGTTTGGCGGCGGCCTCGGGTGCTTCGTTCAAATGGCCTTCGGCCTTGTGGTGGAAAGCCTTGAGGCTTTGCTCGCGGATGTTTTCTTTGTAATTTTTGAGGTCCACCAAGATCTTGGGGGCATTGCGGGCAATGCACAAACTGGTGCTGATGACCAAAAAAGCCAGGATCAACAAAAACCACCAGGCGCTGTAAACCGCGTTGAGTTTGAGGGTGGCAAACAATTCAGCCCAAAACGGCCCAAATTGGTTGATGTAATTGTTGGTGGGCTCGTTTTGCTTGAGCACCGTGCCGATCACCGAGGCGATGCAAATGACCGTCAACAGCGAAATCGCAAACCGCATGGACGACAGCAATTCGATCACAGCCTGCCCTCGGGCGAGCCGCGCTCGGAATCTGGGCTGGAAGCAACTGTCGTCATGGGGTGTTTGAATAAATAGACCAGCCAAAAGTGGGGAAGAGGTGAGCGTGAGAAACAACAAAGGCCGGAAAACCGGCCTGGGTGTGCGTCATATCAGCCGATACTTAATTGTGCCGCAGGTTCTGAACCTTTGGCACAAAACCCCCAAATGGGTACAGGGCAAAACCGCCGTACCCCGGGCACTCGGCTGACCAACGGTCAGCGAAGACCCGCGATGTAGTCCGACACCGCCTTGATTTCGCGGTCGTTCATCTTGGCTGCCACTTGGGTCATTTGCAGGTTGTTCTTGCGAACACCTTCACGGAACTGAGTCAGCTGGGCAGCGGTGTACTCGGCATGCTGACCCGCCAAGCGAGGGTACTGAGAAGGCATGCCCGCACCGTTGGGCGAATGGCAGCTCACACAGGCGGCGATTTGGCGGTCTGGAATGCCACCGCGGTAAATGCGCTCACCCCAAGCCACGGTCTCTTTGGCATTGGCAAAGCCAGGCTTGGCCTGCTTGGAAGCCAACCAAAAAGCGATGTTGCGCATGTCGTCATCGCTCAGCGCAGCGACCATGCCACTCATGACGGCATTGGCACGTTTGCCTGATTTGTACTCTTGCAATTGCTTGAGCAGGTATTCGGGGTGTTGCTGGGCCAACTTGGGGTTGGATGGCGTGCTGGAGTTACCGTCGGCAGCATGGCAAGCCACACAGGCTTGGCTGAAGATGGCTTCGCCTTTGGCCAGGTCGGGCTTGGCAGCCTTGGTGACGGGGCCAGCGGCCAGCGCAGAACCAGCCACCAAAGTGGCTGACAGAGCAGTGATCAAGAGAGAGGAAATCGACTTCATGGCGTGATCCAAGAGTTGGCGCAAAACCCAAG
>JACDQO010000094.1 GCA_015657605.1 Limnohabitans sp.
ATGGCGAGACGCGATAAAGTTCGCCCTTGATGCACAACCACAACCCCATGCGCCGCGCTGGGCCTTGGCCATTGGCCCAGGCTTTGTCACAAACCCGCGAGCGCACGCTGGGCTTGATGCAAGCATGGCAGGCCGCAGTGGCCGACTTGTCGGTTCCCCTTTCACCCCAAATGAACCCGCCGCTTTGGGAGTGGGGCCACATCGCTTGGTTTCAAGAGTGGTGGACGGTGCGCAACCGCCAGCGCCACGAAGGCACACGCAGCGCTTCTTCGGGCGATGGGTTTGCCGCTTCGCTTTTGCCCCATGCCGATGCGCTGTACAACTCCAGCGAAGTGGCGCACGACAGCCGCTGGTCGCTGGCCCTGCCTGACTTTGAACACACCCAGCGCTACATGGCCGATGTGATGGCGCACAGTCTGGCTCAGCTGCAGGCCGCGCCCGACGCCAGCGACGAAGCGCTTTACTTTTGGCGACTGGTTTTGCAACACGAGGCCATGCACAACGAGGCTTCGGTTTACATGGCGCAAAACTTGGGCGTGGCTTTGCCCGAATTTTTGTGTGTGGGGCATGCGATGCGATGGTCAGACCTGACCTCACGCGTGCGTGGTTTGCACATTCCTGCTCAGACCTGGACCTTGGGCCACTGCGGTCCGGGTTTTGCCTTCGACAACGAATGCCTCGCGCAAGAGGTCGAATTGGGCGCTTTTGAGATCGACGCCAGCCCTGTCACGTGGGCCCAGTACCTGTTTTTTTTGTTGGAGACGGGCTACGCCATGCCGCCCCATGTTCGGTGTGAGCAAGGTATTTGGCAGGTGCAGTCTTTTGGGCTTTGGCAGGCCATGCCTATGGGTGAGCCCGTGGTGCATGTCAACGCCCACGATGCCCAAGCCTGGTGCCAATGGGCGGGTAGGCGCTTGCCCACCGAGGCGGAGTGGGCTTGCGCTTCAGACAACGAGGACTTCACGTGGGGCCAAGTGTGGGAATGGACGTCGAGCGATTTCGCGCCTTACCCGGGCTTTGTACCCCATCCTTACCGCGAGTATTCAGAGCCTTGGTGGCAGGGTCACCGCGTGCTCAAGGGCGCATGCCGGGCCACGTCGGAGCATCTGGTCGATGTGCGTTACCGCAACTTTTTTGTGCCCGAGCGGCGCGATATCTTCGCGGGCTTTCGCTCGGTGGCGATTTAGAGCGTCGTCAGCCCTGTGCTCTCAGGCCTGCGCCCAAAGTACGGCAAAGCGCTGGGCCGGATCGGTCCAGACGCGGGTGCTGGCAAAACCTGCTGAGTGCAGCAAAGCTTCAAAGTTGGGCACCGTCCATTTGCAAGCGTTTTCGGTGTGGATGGTCTCGCCCTCTGCAAACTGCCGCTCGCCGCCTGGCCACTGCACGGTGAGTTCGTGGCGTGCTTGCAAGTGCATTTCCACGCGCGAGGCTTTGGCATTGAAGAGTGACAGATGGTGCCAATCGTGCACCGAAAAGTCGCTGTCCAACAAGCGGTTGATGTGCAGCAGCAAATTGAGGTTAAAGGCCGCAGTCACCCCCAAGGCATCGTCGTAGGCCGCTGCCAGTTCGTCAGGGTCTTTGAGCAAGTCAACGCCGATCAACAGGCCACTGCCGATGGCTGCGCCGCAAGCGCGGTGCAGGCTCTGCAAAAAGCCCAAGGCTCGGTCTGGCGTGAAGTTGCCGATGCTCGAACCCGGATAAAACAGCACGCGGGGCTGAGCCGGGTCGAGTTCCAAAGCGTCTGGCAAATCGAGGCCATTCGAAAAATCAGCCCCCAAGCCCACCATGGGCAGGTCTGGGTGTTGGCGTTGCAAAGTGTCCAGAGCCTGGCGCACAAAGTCCACCGAAATGTCCACCGCCACGTAGCGTGCGGCTTGCATCGGGCCCAGCAGGCGCCCGGCTTTTTCGCAGTTGCCCGCGCCCAGGTCAATCCAGCATGCACCTGTGGGCAAGTGCTGCACCATGTCGGCGCTGTGCAGGTGCATCAGCTGCGCTTCGGTGCGCGTCAGGTCGTATTCGGGCAGCTCGGTGATGGCTTCGAACAAGCGCGAGCCCAGTGCGTCGTACAGGTATTTGGGCGAGGTGTAAGCATGCGGTGCACTCAGGCCCTGCACAAGCTCTTGCGCCACAGCGGCAGCATTGTGCTGGTAAATCTGGATGAATTGGGGGGTGCTCATGCAGCCATGCTAACCCGCTGTTTCAACATCCATTGTCACGTCCGTGCAGGCTTTGACGTGGTGTGTCACCGCAAAACCGCTCGGTCAACTGACACCAAAACGCGGCGCCACAGGGAAGATTGGCATCGTTGAAGTCGTAGCCCGGGTTGTGCAGCCCCCGGCCTTTCTCCAGCGGGCCGTTGCCGATCCTGACCAGCGCGCCGGGACAGGCCTGGAGCATGTAGGCAAAGTCTTCACTGCCGGTGAGTTGGGGATGTTCGAGTTCAACCGCATCGGGGCCCATCAAATCCTGCGCCACTTGCGCGGCCAGGTCGACGGCTTCTGGCGTGTTGATCAAGACGGGATAGCCTTCGATGTATTGGATGTCGGCTTGGGTGTCGTGCGCTTGGGCGATGCCCGTGATGATCTCGGTGATGCGTTTTTTCAGCAGTGCGCGAACGGCAGGAGAAAACGACCGGACGCTGATGCCGATTTCAGCCATCTCGGGAATCACGTTCAGTGCATCACCCGAGCGCAAGCGCCCCACGGTGACCACCGCCGTTTCAGCCGGGTCGACATTTCTGGCCACCACGGTTTGCAAAGAGGTGACGATGGCCGCAGCAGCGACGAGGGGATCGGCCGCCAAGTGAGGTCTGGCCGCATGCCCGCCAACGCCCAAAATTTTCACGAACACGCGGTCACCCGCTGCCATGAAGGCGCCACGGCGCAACAAGATTCGGCCCTGCGCTGCACCGGGGTGGTTGTGCATGGCATAGACCGCATCACATGGGAATCGGTCGAAAAGTCGGTCTTGGACCATGGCTTTGGCGCCACTGTCAAAGCCTTTTTCTTCGGCGGGCTGAAAGATCAGGTTCAGAGTGCCGGAAAAATTCCGGTGCTCGGCCAGGTGGCGCGCAGCGCCCAGCAGCATGGTCATGTGGCCATCGTGGCCGCAGGCGTGCATGCGCCCCGCAACCGTGCTCGCATGCGCGGCGCCCGTGCACTCATGGATAGGCAATGCGTCCATGTCGGCACGAATGCCCAGACGCTTGGGGCCTGTGCCATTTTTCAGCGTGCCCACCAAACCCGTGCCGCCAATGCCTCGGGTCACCTCAAAGCCCCAGCCCTGGAGTTTTTGCGCAATGAAGCCCGAGGTTTTGTGTTCTTCAAAAGCCAGCTCGGGGTGCTGATGAAAGTGTTGGCGGATGCGTGTCAACTCCTGCGCATGAGGCATCAAATCCTCAATGCGCGTGAAGGGCGCTTGGCGCTCGGGCGGTGATGACAAGGAATCGCTCATTCCGCGACGATGTTGTTGGCTTTGGCGATGCGCTGGTAAAACTGGATCCGCTCCCCGATTTCAGTGCGGTAGGCGGCAGGCGATATGTCCTCGGGCACCATCATCCCCTTGTCTGTCCAGACCGACTGGGTGGCCGGCTCGTTCAAGATCCCGCGCACAGTCCTGTACAACAGTTGAACGATGGGCTCGGGTGTGTTGGCGGGGGCGGCAAGCCCCGTCCAAGAGGTGAGGTTCAGGTCTGGCAGTTTGAGTTCGGCAAATGTGGGGACATCTGGCAGTTGAGGCACGCGTTGCGGTGCGGCGACGGCCAAGGCCCGCAAATTGCCGTTGCGGATGTTGCTCATGTTGGAGGACAGGTTGTTCCAGGTCAATTGCACTTGACCGGAAAGCAAGTCCACGAGCGCAGGACCGGCCCCGCGGTAGGCAATGTGCGCCATCGGCAATTTCGCCTGCACCTTCATCAACTCCATGCTCAGGTGGGACACCGAACCGATGCCCGCGCTGGCATAGCTCAGCTTGTCGGGATTGGCCTGAGCGTACCTCACCAAATCCGCAAAACTCTTGACAGGCAGATCCTTGTTGACCAGCAATACGTTGGCCAAGCGGTCGATCAAGGTGATGGGGGCAAAGTCTTTGAGCGCGTCATAAGGCAATTTGGGGTTGACCGCAGGATTGACCACATGCGTGCTTTGCGAGGTCACCACCAAGGTGTAGCCATCGGGCGCCGCTTTGGCCGCAAAACTTGAACCAATGGCACCGCCTGCACCGGCTTTGTTGTCCACAATCACCGGGACTTTCAGGACCCGGCTCAGACGTTCGGCCATCAGGCGTCCCGAGTTGTCCACGGCCCCACCCGGCGCAAAAGGCACCACCAAGGTGATGGGCTTGGAGGGGTAGCCCGCTTGTGCGAAGGCTTGGTGCAGGGGCGTCAAGGAGCTGGCTGCGGCCAGACCCATCACTTGGCGTCGATTGAGTGGCATGAGGTGCTTTCTGGATGAAAGCCCTGAGATTAGTGAGAACGGCTCGTCTGTACAAACGACAAAGTCATCGCGCTCGATAACCTAATGTTATAAAGCAAGCCATGAAAGTTCGGTCCCCTTCCATGGTTGAGATGCACGCGTTTTTGGCGGTGTGTCGCGTGAAAAGTTTCAAAGGTGCGGCCGAGCAGCTGTGTGTGACACAAGCCGCCGTGAGCAAGGCCGTGCAGAGACTGGAAGAGCACCTGGGCGGCGTCAGGCTCTTTGACAGAAATTCAGCCGGTGTGGTGTTGACCGAGCGGGGTGTCGAACTCAGCAAATTGATACAGAGACCCGTCTTGGCGCTGGAATCGGCTTTTGAAAGTTTCGGCAATGCCCTGCAATCTCGCCCTGTCCGAATCAGTGTGATTCCCACCTTGGGTATCCAGTGGTTTTTGCCCCGGCTCCAGCAGCTCCGGCAGATTCATCCCGATGTGAACATCGAGATGCGGCAATTCAGGCACGACGAGGATTTCACCCGGGATGACGTTGATTTTTGGATTGAAGTCAAACGCCCCTACCGACAATGGCCCGATCATGTGGACACACGCTACTTGCTGGGGCGTGAGTTGGTGCCTGTCTGTACACCTGAACTCAAAGGGCGGTTTCGCAAACCCAAAGATCTCCATTCGGCGACTTTGCTCGGGCACACCAATTTCCCCGACAACTGGGCAAGGTGGTTCGATGCGGCAGGCGTGCCTTTCACCCCCCGCTTGGGGCCCAGTTTTGACCTGACCATGAACCTGATCGTGGCCGCCAAATCCGGCATGGGTGTGGCCGTCGTGCCCGCTTGCCTGGTTCAGCTTGAACTCACCAAGGGTGAGTTGGTCAAGCCGTTCGATACAGAGGTCTCTTGTGGGCGGGGTTATTTTTTTGTGCCGGCGCAAGGACGCGCCTCATTTTGATGCGGGTGAGCGTTTCGCCGATTGGCTGGTCCAGCAATCGGCCGATGACCACTTTCATGTGTCAATCTGATGAAACCATGGCCAGCACGCGCGCCTGTCCACCGGGCCGCAAGTGGTATCTGTGGCATGGAGGCGCCTGGTTTTTTGTTTCGCTGTTTAATCAAGCTCTTTCTTATATTCAACACACCATGACTTCTCCCTTTAAACAAAATTGGCGTTCCAGCTTTTTGGCCATGTCGGCCGCTGTGGTGCTGCAGTTTTCAATGGCCTCCGCGCAAGCCCAAACCACGCTGCGCGTGACCACCATCCCTGAAGAAGCCGCCACCGAGCAGGTGCGCAAGTTCACGCCTTTGGCCAATTACCTGGAAAAGCAGCTGGGCATGAAAGTGGTGTTCACGCCCGTGACCGATTACCCCGCTGCGGTGGAGTCCTTGGTGAACAAGAAGGTGGACGTGGTCTGGTTTGGTGGCTTCACCTTTGTGCAAGCGAGCATCCGCTCGGGAGGCAAGATCGTGCCCATCGCCCAGCGCGAAGAGGACACACGATTCCAATCGGTGTTCATTGCCAAGACCAACTCGGGCATCAAAAGCTTGGCCGACATGAAAGGCAAGCAGGTCTCGTTTGGCTCGCAAAGCAGCACCTCGGGCCACCTGATGCCGCGCAGCTTTTTGCTGCAAGCCAACATCGACCCTGAAAAAGACTTCAAGCGCATCGCCTACAGCGGCGCGCACGACGCCACCATCGCCTCGGTGGTCAGCGGCAAGGTCGATGCCGCTGCGCTGGACATCACGGTTTGGCGCAAGTTTGTGTCCGAAAACAAGGTCAACACGCAAGACGTCAACGTGTTCTTCACCACCGCGCCTTACTTCAACTACAACTGGTCGGTGCACGCCGACATGCCCGCCGATTTGCGCGAAAAGATCA
>JACDQO010000095.1 GCA_015657605.1 Limnohabitans sp.
ATCGAGGGCGCCCCGGCAAGACATCGAGCAGGTGCTGGCTTCGCGCCGCAAATTGCCGGGGGTTTTTGGTGTGGCGACACCCATCAAATCCAAAACACGGCCTACAAGAAAAGCCGTCAAGGCGCTGGCCTGAGGCGGGAGAAAAACATGCAACGAACGATTGACGCTTTTTTCAAACTGCTCGAATTCCTGGTTGTGGCTTGCTTGGTGGCCATGGTCATCATGGTGTTTGGCAACGTGGTGCTGCGCTACGGTTTCAATTCGGGCATATCGGTTTCAGACGAAATGTCGCGCTACTGCTTCATTTGGTTGACCTACATTGGCGCCATGGTCGCCATGCGTGAAAAAGGTCATTTGGGTGTGGACACGCTGGTGCGGCGTTTGCCCTTGGGCGGCAAGAAGCTGTGCTTTTTCCTCAGCGAAATCCTGATGCTGCTTTGCAACGCCTTGTTTTTCTGGGGCACTTGGAAGATGCATGACTTGCAAGTGACCAACATCTCGGTGGTGGTGGGCATTCCGATGATCTGGATTTATGGCATTGGCTACATCACAGCGGCCGTCATGGGCATCATGAATCTGCACAAATTGGCCCTCTTGCTGACAGGCCGTTTAGCCGAGTCGGATCTGGTCATGGTGGTCGAGTCAGAGGATCAGGTGGTGCTGGCCGAGATCACACCTGAAGTGCGAGGCCGTGCATGACCATCGCTGTTTTTGTTTTTAGCTTGCTCGGGGCCATGGCTCTGGGCATGCCTATTGCCTACGCCTTGTTGGTGTGTGGTCTGAGTTTGATGGCTTACATGGCTTCGAACGGCATGATCAACGCGTTCGACAGCCAAATCTTGGCGCAGCGCTTTGTCGATGGGGCCGACAACTTCCCCTTGCTGGCGGTGCCCTTCTTCCTGTTGGCGGGCGAGTTCATGAATGCGGGTGGTTTGAGTCGCCGCATCGTGAACCTGGCCATGGCCTGGGTGGGTCATTTCCGTGGGGGCTTGGGTTACGTGGCTGTGATGGCCGCGGTCATCATGGCGTCGCTGTCGGGTTCGGCCGTGGCCGATACCGCAGCGCTCGCGGCCTTGCTGATCCCGATGATGAAGCGGGCGGGTTACAACGTGGGCCGCTCGGCGGGCTTGATCGCGTCGGGCGGCATCATCGCACCCGTGATCCCACCTTCCATTGGTTTCATCATCTTTGGCGTCGCAGCGAACGTGTCCATCACCAAGCTGTTTTTGGCGGGCATTGTGCCGGGGCTGTTGATGGGGATCGCGATAGGTCTGACATGGTGGTGGGTGGCCAAGCGCGAAAACGTGCAGCCGGGTCCTCGCATGAAGCTGGCCGAAAAACTCAAGGCCACCCGTGAAGGCATTTTGGCGCTGGGTTTGCCGGTGTTCATCATCGGCGGCATGAAGTTTGGCGTGTTCACCCCCACCGAGGCGGCGGTGGTGGCGGCGGTCTACAGTTTTGTGGTGGGTGCGTTCATCTACCGTGAACTGCCATGGTCCAAGCTCTACAGCCTGATCCTGACTGCGGGCAAGACCACCGCGGTCATCATGTTTTTGGTGGCGGCAGCCATGGTCAGCGCCTGGCTCATCACCGTGGCCAATATCCCCGCAGAAGTGGTCAAGATGATGGAGCCGCTGATGGACAACAAGATGTTGTTGATGGTGGTGTTGATGCTCTTGGTTATTGTGGTCGGTACGGCCTTGGACTTCACACCCACGGTGCTGATTCTCACGCCGGTGCTGATGCCTTTGGTCAAGCAAGCAGGTATTGACCCCGTTTACTTTGGCGTACTGTTCATCATGAACAACGCGATAGGCCTGATCACGCCGCCCGTGGGCACCGTGCTCAATGTGGTCTGTGGTGTGGCCAAGATCAACATGGACACGGCTTTCAAAGGGGTGCTGCCATTTTTGTTGGCGCAACTTGCTGTGCTGGCCTTGTTGATTGCTTTTCCTGCCATCGTCATCGAGCCGATGAAATGGATGTTGAGATGATTTTTTAACCCGTAGTACTTTTCTAAAGGAGACATGTATGATGAAACGCAGAAATTTGGTGGCCCTGATTGCAGGCACTTTCTTGGTGGCCTCCAGCGCCATGGCCCAGTTTGCTGAACGCAACATCAAGTTCACCAATGGCGTGAACGAAGACCACCCGGTTGGTGTGGGCGTGAAGAAAATGCAAGAAGTTTTGGCTGCCAAAACTG
>JACDQO010000096.1 GCA_015657605.1 Limnohabitans sp.
CCCACGCGGCTTGCGCAAGTACACCGAAGACGGCCTCGGATCACTGGAGGAGTTGATCGCTGCAGGTGCGGTGTTTGCCCAGCAGCACCCCCAGTTCTTTGCACAAGAGGCGGACAAGGCCAACACTGCTGATGTGGCGGCCATGTTCTTCACATCGGGCACCACCGGCAACCCCAAGGGGGTGGTGCACACGCACGGCTCCTTGATCGACCGCGCAGATGCGGGCGCCGAGTTCGACAAGCTGACCAACGCCGAAGACGTGTTGGCCTACATGCCGCCCGCTTGGATTGGTCAAAACATCTTCAGCTACGCCCAGTGGCTGGTGTGTGGCTATGTGGTCAACTGCCCCGAGTCGACGGCCACCGTGACCATCGACTTGAAAGAAATCGGCCCCACTTATTACTTCGCACCGCCCCGTGTGTTTGAGGGCATGCTGACCAGCGTGATGATCCGCATGGAAGACGCGGGCAGTTTCAAGCGCAAGCTCTTTGCATACTTCATGGATGTGGCCAAAAAAGTCGGCCCCGCCTTGATGGATGGTCAGTCGGTGGGTTTCATGGACCGCATGGTGTATGGCTTGGGCAACCTCATGGTGTACGGCCCCTTGCGCAACAACATGGGTTTCAGCCGTGTGCGTGTGGCCTATACCGCAGGCGAGGCGATTGGCCCCGACTTGTTCACCTTTTTCCGCTCGATCGGCGTGAACATCAAGCAGCTGTACGGCTCGACCGAAACCGCCGTGTTCGTGTGTCTGCAGCCTGACAATGAAGCGCGCGCCGACACCGTGGGTGTGCCGTGCAAGGGCGTGGAAATCAAGGTCGCTGACAACGGCGAAATCTTGGTGAAGTCGCCAGGCTTGCTCAAGGGTTACTACAAAAACCAAAAAGCCACCGACGAAGTACTGACGGCCGATGGTTGGTACCACACCAGTCGATGCGGGGTTCATCGACAGCCATGGTCGACCTGAAGATCATCGACCGCGTGAAAGACGTGGGTCGCATCCAGGGCGGCGCCAACGACGGCGCCATGTTTGCGCCCAAGTACGTCGAAAACAAACTCAAGTTTTTCCCCTTCATCAAAGAGGTGGTGGCTTACGGTGACCAGCGCGAAAAAGTCTGCGTCATGCTCAACATCGACTTCGATGCCGTGGGCAACTGGGCAGAGCGCCGCAACTTGTCTTACGCGGGTTACACCGATTTGGCCCAAAAGCCCGAGGTCTACCAGCTCATCCAAGAGTGCGTGGAAAAGGTCAACGCCGACTTGGCCGAAGACGCCTTGTTGGCGGGCAGCCAGGTCAGCCGATTCTTGGTCTTGCACAAAGAACTGGACGCTGACGATGGCGAGTTGACCCGCACCAACAAGGTTCGCCGCGGTTTCATTGCCGACAAATACAAACCTTTGGTGGATGGCCTGTACGAGGGCAAAGCCGAGCAGTTCATCGAGACGGTGGTCAAGTTCGAAGACGGCCGCACTGGCAGCGTCAGCGCCACGCTCAAGATTTCCGACGCCAAAACATTCACACCCGTGAAGGCAGCAGCATGACCAAGAAAATCGGCGACGTCATCCTGGACGTCAACAACATCAGTTTGCGTTTCGGCGGCGTGAAGGCGCTGACCGACATCTCGTTCAACGTGCGCGAGCACGAAGTGCGCGCCATCATTGGCCCCAACGGCGCGGGCAAAAGCTCGATGCTCAACTGCATCAACGGCGTGTACACCCCCCAAGAGGGCAGCATCACCTTTCGTGGCCAAAAATTTGACCACATGAATAGCCGTCAGGTGGCCGAGATGGGCATTGCACGCACTTTCCAAAACTTGGCTTTGTTCAAGGGCATGAGGCGTGATCGACAACATCATGACCGGCCGCAATTTGCACATCAAGAGCAACCTGTTCATGCAGGCGCTGCGCATTGGCCCCGCCCAGCGCGAAGAAGAAAAGCACCGCGAATTCGTCGAGCACATCATCGACTTTCTCGAAATCCAAGCGTTTCGTAAAACACCCGTAGGCCAGCTGCCTTACGGCTTGCAAAAGCGGGTGGACTTGGGCCGCGCATTGGCCATGGAGCCCAAGGTGCTCTTGCTCGATGAGCCCATGGCCGGCATGAACATGGAAGAAAAGCAGGACATGTGCCGCTTCATTCTGGATGTGAACGAGGAGTTTGGCACCACGATCGTGTTGATCGAACACGACATGGGCGTGGTGATGGACATTTCGGACCGCGTGGTGGTGCTCGATTACGGTAAAAAAATCGGCGACGGAACCCCTGAAGAAGTGCGCAACAACGAAGACGTGATCAGTGCCTATCTGGGCACCAGCCACTAAGGAGAACAAGACATGGCATTTTTTCTGGAAGCCCTTTTTGGCGGTCTGATGGCCGGCATGCTTTATTCCTTGGTCGCGCTGGGTTTTGTCTTGATTTTCAAAGCCTCTGGCGTGTTCAATTTCGCACAAGGCGCGATGGTCTTGTTTGCCGCTTTGGCGATGGCCCGCTTCTCCGAATGGATTCCGGGCTGGCTAGGTATTGAAGACAAGTTCCTCGGCAACCTGATCGCTTTTGTACTGGCGGCAGTGTTGATGTATGTGCTGGCTTGGTTGATCGAGAGATGGGTGTTGCGTCATTTGGTCAACCAAGAGGGTGTGACCTTGCTGATGGCCACTTTGGGCATCACTTACTTTTTGGATGGCTTGGGTCAGACCATTTTTGGCAGCGCCATTTACAAAATCGATGTGGGCATGCCTAAAGAGCCCGTCTTTCTGCTCGAGTCGGTGTTCCCTGGCGGAATATTGATCAGTTTGGAGGACGTCTATGCAGCTTGTATTGCCGCTTTGTTGGTGGTGGTTTTGTCGCTGTTTTTCCAGAAGACGGTACCGGTCGTGCGCTGCGTGCGGTAGCCGATGACCACCAAGCCGCTCAATCTATTGGCATCCCCCTTAACCGCATTTGGGTCATCGTTTGGTTTGTGGCGGGCATCACTGCCTTGGTCGCCGGCATCATTTGGGGCTCTAAATTGGGTGTGCAGTTCTCGTTGACCACTGTGGCTTTGCGTGCTTTGCCGGTGATCATTTTGGGCGGTTTGACTTCGGTGCCGGGCGCCATCATCGGCGGTCTGATCATTGGCGTGGGCGAGAAGTTGTCCGAGGTTTACCTGGGCCCCTATGTGGGCGGTGGCATTGAAATTTGGTTTGCATACATGTTGGCCCTCGTCTTTTTGTTGTTCCGTCCGCAAGGCTTGTTCGGCGAAAAAATCATCGACCGCGTGTAAGGAGAGAAAAACATGTTTACAGAGAAAACGGTCAATTCAAGACCTCTTACCGCAGCGACCAACAGATTTTTGCGATCGCGCAAGACCGCTGGGCTATTTGGGCATTGATTGCCTTCGCGTTCGTCGGCGTGCCCATGTTGGCCGACGAGTACATGTTCCGCGCCATCCTGATTCCCTTTTTGATCCTGGCCTTGGCCGCATTGGGGGTCAATATTTTGGTGGGGTATTGCGGTCAGATTTCATTGGGTTCGGGTGCCTTCATGGCGGTGGGCGCCTACATGGCCTACAACACCTATGTGCGTATTGAGGGGATGCCGGTCATTTTGGCTTTGCTCGCAGGAGGGGTTTTTGCCACATTGGTGGGTATTGTTTTTGGCATTCCCAGTTTGCGGGTCAAGGGTCTTTATCTGGCTGTAGCGACGTTAGCGGCTCAATTCTTTTGTGATTGGGCATTTAGCCGAG
>JACDQO010000097.1 GCA_015657605.1 Limnohabitans sp.
CGCGCGACCCCGGCTTGTTCGGCCCGGACTCGGCCGCTTGGCAGGTGCACGCGCACTTTGTGGCCATGATGACCGGGGGCTTGTCCTCGCTGATGTTGCAAGCGCTGCACCCGCAGGCTTTGGGGGCCGTGTGGGACCACTCGCGTTTTCGCACCCAACTGCAGGCGCGACTGGGGCGCACGGCCTTGTTTGTGGCCACCACCACCTATGGCGGCACGGCTGCGGCTTTGCAAAGCATCGAGCGGGTCAACCGCATCCACGCCCAAATTCGTGGCCACTTGCCAGACGGCACGCCCTATGTGGCCAACGACCCCGAACTGATCCGCTGGGTGCACCTGGGTGAAACCACCAGTTTCTTGCGGGCCTACCAAGACCTGTCGCTGCAGCCCCTGAGCACCTCCCGGCAGGACCAATACTTTGCCGAAATGGCTCAGGTCGGCCACCGCTTGGGCGCACACGGGCTGCCCATGGGCCGGCACCAAGCCTTGACGCAGCTGCAGGACTTTCGCCCGCAATTGCGCGCCGACGAGCGCACACGCGAAACACTGCACCTGATTGAGAACTACCCCTGCGAGCCCCTGGATCGCCCTTTGGTCACACTGATCGTGCGCGCCGCCTTGCAAATGCTGCCCGACTGGGCGCTGGACCTGCTGGAGCGCGAACGCCGCTGTGCGCTGGAACAAGCCGCTGTGCGCACAGCCCTGCAAGGCATGGGCGCCTCGCTGGCTTGGGCCTTTGCCGACACCGGCGTGGCCGCTCGGGCGCAACAGCGCATGCGGCGCCACCCAAGCTGTGGTTAAACCACTTGGACAGCCGCTGTCGGTGCAGCCGTCACGGGCGTTGAATCGTCTCCAAGTATTTGAGCAACGACACAATGCGGTTGCGCGCCGACCACTCGGCGATGGTGGCCGAATCTCCCGGCTGGGTCATGGCGCGGGCCTTGAATTCTTGACCCCAAACCGGCATTTCGCGCGATCCGTGGGGCCCGCCATCGCCGGACCAACGGCCGTCAATCACCTCCCACATCAGCTCTTGCGGAAACTTGCCGCCATGCCTTTGGGTGATGGTCGTCAAATCGGAAGGCGGCTTGACCAAAAACGACTGCACAGGACCATCGCCTCGGCCCGAATGGCCATGGCAACTGGCACAGTTGTCTTTGAAATCGGCACGCCCCAAACCCACCGAAGTTTGGGCCCAAGACGTGGCGGTGATGCTGAGGATGCTGGCGATGACACAGCGGCAAATGCTTTGTTTGTTCATGTGGGCTCCTGTTGTTTTATCGGAGCCTCATGATCGTGAAAACCGCAGCCAGAGTCTGTGCGTTGCCGCGCCAAAACAGCGACTTTGTAGAAGCCCATCCCGTGGGCGAAGCTTTTGCTCAGTTCAGCGTGCCGCCACCGATGGCCGCGTCTGCCAAACCTTGCTGGCGATGTGCCAACAGCACAGCCAGGGCCTGCTGCACACCGGCCACTTGCAAGGCCAGGGGCCAACTGGGCAAACTGGCACCCGGCCAGTGGGCGGCTTGCTCTGGCAACAGAGGCAAGTGCATGAAACCGCTGTGCACGCCCTGGCCGACCAAAGCGTGTTGCAAACCATAAAAAACCTGGTTTCAGACAAAAGTGCCCGCCGTTTGCGAGACCGAGGCCGGAAAACCTGCTGCCTTCAAACCCGCCACCAAGGACTTGATGGGCAAGGTGCTGAAGTACGCCGCGGGGCCACCCGCGATCACCGGCACGTCGATCGGCAGGGCCCCGGCGTTGTCGGGGATGCGCGCATCCATCACGTTGATGGCCACACGCTCCACCGACAAATCACACCGCCCCTCCGCCTGACCCAGCGCCAGCACGATGTCGGGTGTGTGCTGCGTCAGCGCTTGCTGCAAAGCGGGCAGCGCCTGTGCAAACACGCAAGGCAGTTGCACCGCCACGACCTGAGCACCTAGCAAACCTGGCCATTGCAGGCCGTGCAAGGCACGCGCCACCTCCCAGGACGGGTTGAGGCTTTGCCCGCCAAAGGGCTCGAAGCCGGTGAGCAGGATGCGCATCAACGATACGCCTGTCAGGCGTTGAAGATCGACACCGTCTTGGTGTTGAGGTAAGCCTCCAGCGCCTCGGGCACCTTCGGAGC
>JACDQO010000098.1 GCA_015657605.1 Limnohabitans sp.
AACAGCTTGGTCAGGCCACTCGGCCATGACTTCGACCGCCAAGGCCGCCAAGATCAAACCCATGAGACGGGTCATGACGTTGATGCCGGTTTTGCCCAGAATGCGGGCAATCGGGGAGGCCAATGAGAAGCACAGGGCCGTGGCCAGCGCGATGACCACGCCGTAGCCCACCAGGGTGGCCAGTTGGGCAAAGTCTTTGGCTTTTTCGGCGTAAATCACCACCGTGGACATGGTGGCTGGGCCCGTCAGCAAAGGAATGGTCAGTGGCACCACCGCGATGCTGGCCCCGACAGCCGCTTTGGCCTCGGCGTCGTGCACCTCATCGGCGTTGGCGCGGGCTTCGGCAGGTTGGGCATTGAGCATCGACAAGGCTGCCGTCAGCAGCAGCATGCCGCCGCCCACTTGAAAGCTGGCCAGCGAGATGCCAAAGAACGCCAAAATTTGCAAACCCAGCAAGGCGCTCGCGGCGATCACCACGAAGGCGGAAAAGGACGACACCCAAATCGTTCTCTTGCGCTGTGCCGGGCTGAAGCCTTGGGTGTAATGGATGAAAAACGGGACGATGGCCAAGGGGTTGACGATGGCCAGCAGGGTGATGAGCGGTTTGAAGTCCATGGGCTATTTTGCCCCGCTTACTCCGCTTTATGAGGGCTTTGCACAAGCGTTCCCAGGCTTTTGTATGGCTTTTCAGGCCGCTGGTGTTCGGCGGCGGAACATGCCCCAGCCTTCCATGTGCAGCACTTTGTCGCCGTGCTGATTGAACATTTCCCACAGGTTGCGCGTCATGCCCACATCGGCGCGTTTGCCCATGGGTTTGGTTTCCAGAACGGTGCTTTGCAGGCGCAGGGTGTCGCCCGGAAACACGGGTTTCATCCATTTGATGTTCTCCAGACCCGGCGAGCCCAGGCTGGAGGTTTCGTGCAAAAAGTTGGTCACCATCAGCCGCATGGCCATGGCGCAGGTGTGCCAGCCGCTGGCCGACAAGGCACCAAACACCGAGGCCTTGGCCGCTGCGTCGTCCAGGTGAAAGGGCTGCGGGTCAAACTGGGTGGCAAAAGCGATGATCTCTTCGCGGGTGGGCGTGATGCTGCCCAGGTCGCGCACTTGGCCAGTGGCCATGTCTTCCCAGTAGTACTTGATGGTGGTATCGAGGTTAGCCATCAACGGCCTCCGGAGACGTCGAGCAAACTCATGGTGGTGTAGCTGGCCGCGTCCGACAAGAGCCAGACAATGCTTTGCGCTACCTCGTCGGCGGTGCCGCCGCGCTGCATGGGCACCAGGTGCTGCAAATCTTTCACGCGGTTGGGCAGGCCGCCAGAGGCGTGGATTTCGGTTTCGATCAGCCCCGGACGCACGGCATTCACTCGCACACCTTCTGCTGCCACCTCTTTGGCCAAGCCTAAGGTGAAGGCGTCAATCGCCCCTTTGGCCGAGGCGTAGTCCACATATTGGCCGGGCGATCCCAGACGGGAGGCCGCACTCGAGACGTTGACGATGCTGCCGCCTTCACCGCCGTAGCGGGTGCTCATGCGCCGCACGGCTTCGCGGGCGCAAATCAGACTGCCCATCACGTTGATGTCGAACATGCGTTTCAAGCGCGCGACACTCATGTCGGCCACGCGGGCATAGACGTCGACCACGCCTGCGTTGTTGACCAGGCCTGACAAGCGGCCCAGCTTGGCGTCGATGTGTTCGTACATGCGCAGCACTTGCGCTTCGTCAGCCACATCGGCCTGCACCGCGATCGCGTTGCCGCCAGCACTGCGGATCTGGCGCACCACCTCATCGGCAGCGAGCGAGTTGGCGGTGTAGTTCACGGCCACCGTCCAGCCCTGTTGGGCTGCCAAAAGGGCTGTGGCTGCTCCGATTCCCCGACTGCCGCCCGTCACCAACAAGACCTTGTTCATCGCCTGTCTCCTGCAAAAATGGTTTGTTGCGGTTACAACCGCCAAGTACAGATTACACAACGCACAAGGAAACATCATGGGTCGCACAGTGGACTATTACCTCGCCCCGCAAAGCCCCTGGGCTTATTTGGGCCACCAGCGCTTGGCCGACATCGTGCAGCGCACCGGAGCCACAGTGCGCGTGAGGCCCATCGATTTGGGGGGCAAGGTGTTTCCGATCTCGGGTGGTTTGCCCTTGGGCCAGCGTGCGCCACAGCGCCAGGCCTACCGTTTGGTGGAGCTGCAGCGGTTTAGTCAGCATCTGAATGTGCCTTTGAACCTCAAGCCCAAGTACTTCCCAGTCGGGGGTGACGATTCGGCCCGCCTCATCATTGCGGCCGACTTGGCTCAAGGTCCGCTGGCGGCCATGAAAATTGCGGGTGCGATTTTGACCGCCTGTTGGGCCCAAGAGCGCAACATGGCCGACGACAAAGTGCTGGCCGAATTGCTGCAAGAGCAGGATTTACCCGCCAGCTTGATGGACCAGTCGCAAAGCCAAGCGGTGCAAGAGCGCTATGAAAGCTACACCCAGGCGGCCATCGATGCGGGCGTTTTTGGCGCGCCCAGCTATGTGGTCGAGGGGGAGATTTTTTGGGGCCAGGACCGACTCGAATTTGTCGAGCGCGCATTGGCCCGTTGAAGAGTTTTGACCAACCAGGAGATGTGCATGGGAAAGATGATTGAACTCCAAGCCGCAGATGGCACCGTGGTGCCTGCTTACGAGGCCCGACCTGTCGGTGCGCCCAAGGGGGCAGTGGTGGTGATTCAAGAGATTTTTGGGGTGAACAGCCACATCCGCGCCGTGGCCGACGGCTATGCCGCCGAGGGTTATCTGGCCGTGGCCCCAGCAGCCTTTCACCGCGTCAAGCCCGGGGTGGAGTTGGGCTACACCGATGCCGACATGGGCGAAGGCTTTGGCTACAAAACCGCGGCGGAGGCTTTGCCCGCGCCGGGTGTGATGCAAGACATTCAGGCGGCAATCGACCATGCGGCCCAAGTGTCTGGTGGCAAGGTGGGCATCGTGGGTTATTGCTGGGGCGGTTTGCTGACCTGGCGTGCGGCCTGCACTTTGTCGGGCTTGAGTGCCGCAGTGCCTTATTACGGTGGGGGTGTGACCACCGAGGCCGAAACAGCCCGCCAACCCCACGTGCCGGTGCTGGCGCATTTCGCCGAAGAGGACAGCTGGATACCGATGGACACGGTGGCGTCTTTCCAAAAGGCCCATCCGGAGGTGACGGTTCACACCTATGCCGCGCACCACGGTTTCAACTGTGACCAGCGCGGCTCTTGGCATGCACCTTCGGCCCAGCTGGCGCGCCAGCGTTCCTTGGCTTTTTTCAAAGAACATCTGGCTTGAACTGCCTGGCCCATGGGGCGCTCGTCCAAGGGGCTTGATGGCGATCAGTTCCCTGTTCGGGCCAGGTAGCGTTTGCGCCAAAACACCAAGCCCATGGTCAAAGCTATCGCGCCCATGCTGCCCAGCGTCCACCAAAAGGCGCTGGCCGTGTGCAACCAGGGCATGAATTCGAAGTTCATGCCAAAAATGCCGGCAATCAGGTTCAAGGGCAAAAAGATGGCGGTGAGCGCTGTCAGGGTGCGCATGATGTCGTTGGTGCGGTTGCCTTGGGCGTTGAAATGCATTTGCACCGCAGTTTCTGTGTTGTGCTCCAGTCGGCGCACATGGTTCACCACGCGGTCAATGTGTTCCAGCACATCGCGGCAACGCACTTTGAGCAACTCGTGTTCGCGCAGCGCAACCGGGTCATCGCTCACCACCCAGTCGTCCAGGGTTTCGTTCCAGTTGAGCATGGCGGTGCGTTGGTCGTCGCACAGGTCTTCGAGCTGGTGCAAGGCCAAGCGGGCTTGCAGCAAGGCGTCCCAGCGCTGAAACCGAGTTTTGGGCTGAATCAACTCGGTTTGCCAATGGTCCAATTGGCGGCTCAGCTCGCGGCGCAAGTCCAGGTAAGCGTCCACCATTTGGCTCACGATGCGCAGCATCATGTCGGCAGGACTCAAGGGAATGCCCCGCGCCCCGGCAGATCGCGGGTCGTTGGTCGGGGTTTTATCGCCCGTCCCGGTCAAAAGGCGGCTGGCGTAGGCTTCGCGCACAGCGCAGTCGTCGGGGTGCACACTCAGCAGCACCCGATCAAACACCGCAAAACCCACCGGGCTGGTGTCGATGCGCTGCAAGATGGGTGGGCCGGGGCGTTTGCTTGGGGCGTGTGGGGCCTTGCTTGTGCTGTGCCGGGGTGCGGTTGCAGATTGCTGCGCCAGTCGGCGAAACACCAGCAGGTCGTAGTGCGAGGTGAAGTCGTAGCGCGAGGGCAGTTGGCCGTTGAGCAAGTCAGAGACATGCAGGTCGACCAGGCTTTGGCCAGTCAGCTGATGCAAGCTGGCCTGGATGGCGGGCAAATGGCGTTCGAAATGCGAGCGGGAAAAAGCCAGCCAGACAAAGCCCTGCTCGGGCAAGACCTCTGGCAGGTCAGTGTCCAAACCCTGCGCAGACCAGGCCTGCACCTGGCTGCTCTGGATGCTGAACACCCGCACCCCGGGCACATCTGCAGGGCTGTGGGTGTCTTTCAATGCGCAGCGATCCAGCGTGCGGCGTCGCGGGCAAAGTAAGTCAGCACGCCATCTGCGCCAGCGCGCTTGAAGGCCAGCAGGCTTTCCATCATGACCAAGTCGTGGTCGAGCCAACCGTTTTGCGCAGCGGCCTTGAGCATGGCGTATTCGCCCGACACTTGGTAGGCAAATGTGGGCACCTTGAACTCGTCTTTGACGCGGCGCACGATGTCCAAATACGGCATGCCGGGTTTGACCATGACCATGTCCGCGCCTTCGGCCAGATCCATGGCGACTTCGCGCAGTGCTCGTCGGTGTTGCCGGGGTCCATCTGGTAGACCTTTTTGTTGCTCTTGCCCAGGTTGCCCGCCGAGCCGACCGCATCGCGGAAGGGGCCGTAAAACGCACTGGCGTACTTGGCGCTGTAGGCCATGATGCGGGTGTGGATCAGGCCACGCGCCTCGAGCGCCTGGCGGATCGCGCCGATGCGCCCGTCCCATCCATGCGCG
>JACDQO010000099.1 GCA_015657605.1 Limnohabitans sp.
CGCCAGGGCTTGCTGCGCGACATTTCTGAAGTTTTTGCCAAAGAAAAAATGAACGTGATTGGTGTGCAAACCCAATCCGTCAAAGGCACGGCATGGATGACCTTCACGGTGGAAATCGGGGATGCAGTGAGCCTGAACCGGGTCTTGGTCACCGTTCGTGGCGTCAAAGGTGTCAGGGCCGCGCGCAGGCGCTGAACTCGTCAACTTCAAGGAGCTGTTCAAAAAAGAGCGGTTTTTGACGCTATAATTTGCGGCTTAGCAGGCGCGTAGCTCAGTTGGTTAGAGCACCACCTTGACATGGTGGGGGTCGCTAGTTCGAATCTAGTCGCGCCTACCAAATTCGGTAGGAAAAACAAGCACTTGGCGGAAACGCCCGGTGCTTTTTTTTCGTCTATGGAATCTTGGCGAGGAAGCAGGCCGCATTTAGGCGGCCCGCTGCAAGCTTCTCAGGCCGCCACCATGCCTTGGTGTCGCAGCAAGGCATCCAAGCTCGGCTCGCGGCCCCGGAAGACTTTGAAGGATTCCAGCGCCGGGCGGCTGCCACCGGCTTCCAGAATGGCTTGGCGATACAAGCGACCAGTCTCCACGCTGGGCGTGCCGTCTGCCGCAGCAGTTTCTTCAAACGCCGCATAAGCGTCTGCGCTCAGCACCTCGGCCCATTTGTAGCTGTAATAACCTGCCGCGTAACCGCCTGCAAAGATGTGGCTGAAGGTGTGGGCCATGCGGTTGAACGCTGGGGGGCGCATCACGGCCACCTCGTCGCGCACTTGTGCGAGCAGCGGCATGAAGTCTTGCAACGGGTCGTGTTCTGAGTGCACCAGCATGTCGAACAGCGAAAACTCGATTTGGCGCAGGGTTTGCAGGCCGTCTTTGGAAGTTTTTTGGCGGCCAGCATCTTGTCGAACAGTGCACGCGGCAGGGGCTCGCCGGTTTCCACATGGGCGGTCATGTGGCGCAGCACCGACCATTCCCAGCAGAAGTTTTCCATGAATTGGCTGGGCAACTCGACCGCGTCCCATTCCACGCCGCTGATGCCCGAGACATCGCGCTCGTTGACTTGGGTGAGCATGTGGTGCAAGCCGTGGCCAAATTCGTGGAAGAGGGTGATCACGTCGTCGTGCGTGAGCAAGGCGGGCTGACCGTTCACGCCTTCTGCAAAGTTGCACACCAAATGCGCCACCGGTGTTTGCAGCACGCCTGTGTCGGGGCGCTGCCAGCGGCCGCGCACATCGTCCATCCAAGCGCCGCCGCGTTTGCCGGCGCGGGCTGGGGGGTCCAGATAAAACTGGCCCACCAGTTGGCCTTCGCGCTCGATGCGGTAAAAGCCGACGGCCGGGTGCCAGACGGGCGCTTGGTCGGCGCGGATGCTGACTTCGAAGAGGGTTTCGATGATCTTGAACAAACCGGCCAGCACCTTGGGCGCGGTGAAGTACTGCTTGACCTCTTGCTCGCTGAAGCTGTAGCGGGCTTCTTTGAGTTTTTCGCTCAGGTAGGGCACGTCCCAGGCGTTGAGCGGGCCTGTGATACCCAAGGCTTTGGCGGCGAATTCACGCAGGTCGGCCAGGTCTTTTTCGGCAAGGGCGGGCTTTGGCCGCCAGGTCGCGCAAGAAGGTGGTGACTTTTTCGGGTGACTCGGCCATTTTGGGCACGACCGAGACCTGGGCGTAGTTGTCAAAACCCAAGAGGCGCGCCTCTTCTTGCGCAGCGCCAGAATTTCCTGCCATCAACGGGGGGTGTTTGTCGGGAAGTGCTTTGGGACGGTCA
>JACDQO010000100.1 GCA_015657605.1 Limnohabitans sp.
GAGGAATCGGTGGCGCTGTTACCCGGCCTTGACGGCCGCAAGATGAGCAAGAGCTACGACAACACCAGTCCCGCTGTTTGCGCCTGCTGCCCAAATGCGCAAGCAAATCGCAGGCATCGTGACCGACTCCAAAGCCCCCGGCGAGCCCAAGGCGACCGAAGGGTCGGCCCTGTTCCAGATTTACCAGGCCTTTGCCAGCGCCGAGGAAGCCGCCGCCATGGCCCGCGCCTATGCCGAGGGCATTGGCTGGGGCGATGCCAAGCAAATGCTGTTCGAGCGCATCGACCGCGAAATCGCCCCTATGCGCGAGCACTACCAAAGCCTGATCGACAACCCCGCGCAGATGGACAAAATCTTGCTGGCCGGAGCTGACAAAGCGCGCCAATTGGCCACGCCTTTCATGCGCGAATTGCGCCATGCCGTGGGCTTGCGCGCCCTGTCATCGGGCCAGGCGGCATCGGTGGCCAAAGAACCCAAAACCGCCCTGCCCAGTTTCAAGCAGTACCGCGAAAAAGACGGTCAGTTCTACTTCAAATTGGTGGATGCCAAAGGCGTGATCTTGTTGCAAAGCCGTGGCTTTGCATCCCCGAAAGAAGCCGGGCAAGTGGTCGCACGCCTGCAAGCAGAGGGAACAGATGGCCTGCGCGAATTGGACGATGTTCTAGAACCCTTGACGGACGCTGCTTTGGCCGTGCTTGTCGCTAATTTCCAACTTCTGATGCAAGTTGCGCCAAATCCGTCAAAATGAATTTGTTGTTTTCAACGAAACAAAGTGCCAAAATCTTTGTTTAGTGATATCCTTATACTTTCCGTTTAACACTGAGAATAAATCATGACTGTTTACGTCATCGACGACCACCCATTGATGCGCGATGCGCTCACCATGCTCGTGCACCGAGTCAAGCCCGGTCTCAAGATCATTCCCATTCACAAATTGAATGTGGTCGAGTCGACGGTCGAAAAGAACGGTGTTGCCGAGCTGTTTTGTTTGGATTTACAGCTGCCCGACACCTTGGGTATGTCTGGGGTCCAGGTGCTCAAAGCCAAGTTCCCCGATGTGCCTTTGGCGGTCGTGACCAGTTCAAGCGCCAGTGAATTTGAACAGCGCTGCTTGGATGCGGGCGCTGACGCATTCATTGAAAAATCCAACAGCCCCGCTCAAATCATTGCAGCCCTGCGCAGCTTGCTGGTCACTGAAGAAGACGCCGCCGCCGAAGACGCTGCCACACCTTCGGGCCCAACCAAGTTGTCCAAGCGTCAAAAACAACTGATCTTGATGCTGGACCAAGGCTTGTCCAACCGCGACATTGCTGAAAAGCTTGAAATCAGTGAACACACGGTCAAGGTTCACTTCTGGCGTCTGTTCCGCCGCTTGGGTGTCAACAGCCGCACACAGGCCCTTCACTTTGCACGCACCAACGGCTGGCTGGGCATCTAAGGCGCCATGCCGGTCGTTTCGGTCACCTTGCTGCCGGGTTACGCTGCAGAAACCCAGCACCGCATGGTCAACCGCCTGGCGCAGGCGGTTCGCTCTGTGATCGACACCCCTGAAGCGGGGACCACGGTATTTGTCAACGAGGTCAGCACCTACCGTCGTGACGGCAAGGTTTTCAGCGAAGGCCGTGCAGCGCACCCGGTGGCCTCAGACGTGGTGCGAGATTTTTTGCAAGCCATGCAATCCCGTGACTTGGACCGTGCGCAAAGCTTTTTGTCACCCGACTTTCGGATGTGTTTTCCCGGTGGCGTGGTGATGCACACGCTGGACGAACTGACCGCCTGGGCAGCCCAACGCTATTCGCACATCGGCAAGCATTACGAACAGTTCGAAGAAAGTTGGCAAGGCGATGTGACGGTGGTTTTTTGTCACGGCAGCTTGCAGGGCACTTGGCTTGATGGCGAGTCTTTTGAGGGCATCCGGTTCATCGACCGGATGGAGGTGCGCGGGGGACAAATCACCCGCCAAGACGTGTGGAACGATCTGGCCGAGCACCGCAAGGCCTGAGGCTGAGCCCAGAGCCTCTGACCTATTTTTTGCTTTTGTCTTTGTCCCGGTTGATGATGTCCGGCGTGACGGCATCGACCACATTGACAGCCGTCTTGACACCATAAATCACGGTCGACGCAGCCACATCCGCAATGGCCAGCACCGTGCAGCCTTGAAGCATAGGCAAGGCCGCAAAGGCAAGCATCCAAGTTTTCGTTTTCATGATGGGTCCTTCAGGCTTGCAAGTCAGAAAAAAACCCCGCATGGATGCCCAGCGGGGTTGTTCTGGCGGAGAGGGAGGGATTCGAACCCTCGGTAGTGTTGCCACTACGCCTGATTTCGAGTCAGGTACATTCGACCACTCTGCCACCTCTCCGGGTTCGGTTTCGTTTGTCGAAGCGAGTATTCTATCAGGCCGACAGCGTCTCTAAGCCGCCCAAGTAGGGCCTCAGCACCTCGGGCACTGTGACAGTGCCATCGGCATTTTGGTAGTTCTCCAGCACGGCCACCAGTGCACGGCCCACGGCCAAGCCGGAACCATTGAGCGTGTGCACCAACTCGTTTTTGCCTTGGGCATTTTTGAAACGGGCCTGCAAACGGCGGGCCTGGAAGGCCTCGCAGTTGGACACCGAGCTGATCTCGCGGTAAGTGTTTTGCGCAGGCACCCAGACCTCCAGGTCATAGGTCTTGCTCGCACCAAAGCCCATGTCGCCGGTGCACAGACTCATCACCCGATAAGGCAAGCCCAGCTTTTGCAAAATGGCTTCGGCATGGCCGGTCATGGCTTCGAGCGCTTGGTAGCTGTGCTCGGGGTGCACGATCTGTACCATCTCGACTTTGTCAAACTGGTGCTGGCGGATCAGGCCGCGCACATCGCGCCCACCGCTGCCCGCTTCAGACCGAAAGCACGGGGTGTGGGCCGTCAGCTTGATCGGCAAATCGCTCTCGGCCAACACCTCGTCGCGCACGACGTTGGTGAGCGTCACTTCTGATGTCGGAATCAGGTACAGCGCCTGGCTTTCTTCGCCCTCTTGGCCGCCCTTGTTGGCGGCAACAAATCGGCCTCGAATTTGGGCAACTGACCCGTGCCGCGCAGGGTGTCGGCATTCACGATGTAGGGCGTGTAGCACTCGGTGTAGCCGTGCTCTTGGGTCTGCACATCCAGCATGAACTGCGCCAGCGCCCGGTGCAAACGTGCCACCGGGCCGCGCATGAAGGTGAAACGCGAGCCAGTCAACTTGGTGCCGGTCTCAAAGTCCAAGCCCAGCGGGCCGCCGATGTCCACATGGTCCTTGAGCGC
>JACDQO010000101.1 GCA_015657605.1 Limnohabitans sp.
CCGAGCCCGGTCAGCCCGGTGAGATCGCGATCAAGGGGCCGCAGGTCATGGCCGGTTACTGGCAGCGTCCCGATGAAACGGCCAAGGTCATGACCGCCGATGGCTACTTCAAGTCGGGTGACGTTGGGATGGTGGATGGGCGTGGCTTCTTCAAGATCATTGACCGCAAAAAAGACATGATTTTGGTCAGCGGCTTCAACGTTTATCCCAACGAGGTGGAGGAGGTGGCTTCCACTTGCCCCGGCGTTTTGGAGTGCGCAGCGATTGGTGTGCCCGATGAAAAAACGGGCGAAACCGTCAAGCTGGTGGTGGTCAAAAAAGACCCGGCTTTGACAGAAGCCAAGATCATGGCCCACTGCCGTGAACACATGACCGCCTACAAACAGCCCAGGGTGATCGAGTTCCGCACCGAGTTGCCCAAAACACCGGTGGGTAAGATTTTGCGGCGCGAGCTGCGCAGCCCTGCTTGATGGTGAGTCACCCACTGAACTGGTTCTGAAGGATGGCGGCCATCGGCATCATGAGTGCCATGCACGAGGAGTTGTCTGCCGTGTTGGCGCAAATGGCTGACGGGCAGCGTGTCACGGTCGCGGGCAGAGACTTTTGGGTAGGCGATTGGCAAGGCCACCCGGTGGTCGCCGTGTTGTCCCGCATCGGCAAAGTGGCTGCCGCCACCACCGCCAGCATTTTGCTCGACCGCTTCCAGGTGGGCAGCGTGGTTTTCACCGGGGTGGCCGGTGGCTTGGCGCCCGATGTTCGCGTGGGTGATGTGGTGGTGGCCCGTGGTTTCGTGCAGCACGACATGGATGCATCCCCTTTGTGTCCCAGGTATGAGGTGCCTTTTTATGGGCGTGCCTGTTTCGATGCGGACCCCAGCTTGTCCGATCAATTGGCGCAGGCCAGTGCCCAGGTGTTGGCCGCAGCCCCTTTGCATTTGGGGCAAGAGACCATGGACCAGTTCAAGCTTTTGACCCCTTGTGTCCACCAAGGCCTGCTGGTCAGTGGTGACCGATTTGTCTCGACATCGGCCGAAAGCCGGCTTTTGTCTCAGGCGTTTCCATTGGCCATGGCGGTCGAAATGGAAGGGGCGGCGGTGGCCCAAGTTTGTTGGGATTACAAAGCCGCCTTTGCAGCGGTTCGCACCGTGTCCGATCGTGCCGACGATGCCGCACACACGGATTTTCAGAGGTTTGTCAGCGGTGTGGCGAGCCGTTACAGCTTGGCGATTTTGACCCGTTGGCTGAAAGACCTGCCGACCGGTGTGCCCGGCATCACTTGAGCCAACCGCGGCGGCGAAAGTACCACATGGGCACCACCGCACTGGCCACCATCAAGGTCAGGGCAAAGGGATAGCCCCACTTTTGAGACAGTTCGGGCATGTACTGGAAATTCATGCCGTACAAGCTGGCGATCAAGGTGGGGGGCAGCAAAGCCACGCTGGCCACCGAGAAAATTTTGATGATCTTGTTCTGGTTGATGTTGATGAAACCCACCGTGGCATCCATCAAGAAGTTGATCTTGTCAAACAAGAACTCGGTGTGCGAGTCCAGCGAGTCGATGTCACGCAAAATTTGGCGTGCTTCTTCAAACTGCTCCGCATTGAGCATTTTGGAGCGCATCATGAAGCTGACGGCGCGTCGGGTGTCCATGGCGTTGCGGCGGATTCGGCCGTTCAGGTCTTCTTGTCTGGCAATGGCGCCCAGCACTTCTCCGGCCATGGCATCGGTCACGTCACCTGACAGCACTTTTTTGCCAGCGGTTTCCAGCTGGTCGTAAATGCCCTCCAGCGTATCGGCCGAATACTCGGC
>JACDQO010000015.1 GCA_015657605.1 Limnohabitans sp.
CGCCGTGCGCGCTCTGGGTGTGCCGCTGTTCAAGTTACCCAGCGGCGCAGGCCACGACGCGATGAAGCTGCACGAAGTCATGCCGCAAGCCATGCTGTTTGTGCGCGGCGAAAACGGCGGCATCAGCCACAACCCACGCGAATCGACCACCAGCTGCGACATGCAACTGTGTGTCGACGCCTTCACCCATGTTTTGAACCAACTCTCTCAGGAACTGTCATGAGCGCCGCCACCGTCAATCACTCAAAACAATACCAACAACTCGACGCCTGGATCGACGCGCACTTTGACGAACAAGTCAAGTTCATGCAGGCGCTGGTGCAAGTGCCCACCGACACCCCACCCGGCAACAACGCGCCCCATGCCGAGCGCACCGCCGAGCTGCTGGCCCCCATGGGCTTTGACGCAGAAAAGCACCCTGTGCCTGCCTCCGAAGTCAAAGCCTACGGCCTCGAATCCGTCACCAACCTGATCGTGCGCCGCAAATACGGCGAGGGCAAAACCATTGCCCTGAACGCCCACGGCGACGTGGTCCCCCCAGGCGAAGGCTGGACACACCCACCCTATGGTGGCGAGATCCACAACGGCGCGATGTACGGCCGCGCCACCGCCGTGAGCAAGTGCGACTTTTCCACCTTCACCTTTGCCACGCGCGCACTGGAATCCCTCAAAGCCCCGCTCAAAGGCGGCTTGGAACTGCACTTCACCTACGACGAAGAGTTTGGCGGCGAAATGGGCCCCGGCTGGTTGCTGGCCAAGGGCCTGACCAAGCCCGATCTGATGATCGCGGCAGGCTTTTCCTACCAGGTGGTCACCGCGCACAACGGCTGCCTGCAAATGGAAGTCACCGTGCAAGGCGAGATGTCGCACGCGGCCATCCCCGACAGCGGCACCGACGCGCTGCAAGGCGCGGTGCACATCCTGAACGCCCTGCTCGCGCTCAACACGCAATACCTGAAGGTCACGTCCAAGGTTGAAGGCATCTCTCACCCCTATCTGAACGTGGGCCTGATCGAGGGCGGCACCAACACCAACGTGGTGCCCGGCAAAGTCAGCTTCAAGCTCGACCGCCGCATGATCCCCGAAGAGAACCCGGCCGAAGTCGAAGCCAGCATCCGTCAAACCATTGCCGACGCCGCAGCCAGCTTCAAGCCCCCACGCGGTGGCCATGTGCTGAAAGTGGATGTGCGCCGCATGCTGCTGGCCAACGCCATGAAACCCCTGCCCGGCAACCAGCCACTGGTGGACGCGATTCAGAAACACGGCGGTGAGGTCTTTGGTGAGCCCATCCCCGCCATCGGCACACCGCTCTACACCGACGTGCGCCTGTACGTCGAGCGCGGCATCCCCGGCGTGATCTACGGCGCAGGCCCGCGCACCGTGCTCGAGTCCAATGCCAAACGCGCCGACGAGCATGTGCAGCTGGAAGACCTGCGACGCGCGACCAAGGTGGTGGCGCGCACGCTGCTGGATTTGCTCAGCTGAAATCAGGCTTAGCAGGCCCTGAGCGGGCCTGCTGTACTCATCGCTGCGTTAATACACCGGCTGGTGCTGCTTCAAGCCCGCGATCACTTCCGCCGTCAGCGCAAAACCCGCACCGTACTTCGCGGCCAGTTCCGCGCAGCGCTTGGCAAACGCATCCACCCCCTGGCCATAGATGAACTGCAGCGCGCCGCCCGTCCAGGCCGGGAAGCCGATGCCGAAGATCGAGCCGATGTTGCCGTCGTGCACCGAGGTCAGCACGCCTTCTTGCAGGCAGCGGGCGGTTTCCACGGCTTGGCGGTACAGCAGGCGGTCTTTGATGTCTTGCTGGCTGTAGGCCACATCCGCTTTTTCAAAGCGGGTTTTCAGTTCGGGCCACAGCACTTTTTTCTGGCCCGCAGGGTAGTCGTAAAAACCACCGCCTGCGGCGCGGCCGGGACGCTTGAGTTCTTTAACCATGCGCTCAACCAACAATTCGCCGGGCGTGGCGGTGTGGGTTTTGCCTTCTTTGGCAAAGTCTTCGCGGGTTTGGTCCAGCACATGGACCGACAGCGACAGCGCGGTTTCGTCCAGCACGGCCAACGGGCCCACGGGCATGCCCACTTGCATGGCCAGGTTCTCGATCACGGGGGCGGGAATGCCCTCGCCCAGCATGGCCGCGCCTTCCATCACAAAGGTGCCGAAGGTACGGCTGGTGTAAAAACCGCGCGAGTCGTTCACAACGATCGGTAGCTTACCCAGCGCCTGCACGTAGTCGTACGCACGGGCGATGGTTTCGTCGTCGGTCTGTGCGCCGCGAATGATCTCCACCAGCTGCATCTTGTCCACTGGACTGAAGAAGTGGATGCCCACAAATTTGTTCGCATTGGCGCTGGCCGTGGCCAGACCGCTGATGGGCAAGGTGGAGGTGTTGCTGGCAAAGAAGCCGCCTTCAGAGAGCATGGGCTCGGCCTCTTGCGTGACACGGGCTTTGAGTTCGCGGTTTTCAAACACGGCTTCGATGATCAGGTCGCAGCCCTTGAGGTCTGCGGCGCTGGCCGTGGGCTGGATCAGTGACAACAAGGCCGCTTGTTTGTCTGCGGTCATGCGGCCTTTGTCCACGCGCTTTTGCGTGAGCTTGTGGCTGTAGGCTTTGCCTTTTTCAGCGGCTTCCATGCTCACATCTTTGAGCACCGTGGCGATGCCCCGGCTGGCTTGTGAATACGCAATGCCCGAGCCCATCATGCCTGCGCCCAAGATGCCCACCTTTTGCGGCTTGTAGCGTGGTGCAGCCTTGGGGCGGCTTTGGCCGCCCTTGATGCTGTTCATGTTGAAGAAGAAGGTGTTGATCATGTTGCGCGCCACCTGGCTGGTCATGAGACCTGCGAGGTAACGGCTTTCGATGCGCATGGCGGTGTCAAAGTCCACCATCGCGCCTTCGACCATCGCGGCCAGCGCCGCTTCAGGCGCAGGGTACAGGCCGCGTGTTTTTTGCTTGAGCACAGCCGGGGCCACACTCAGCATGCCCGCGATCTTGGGGTTGCTTGGCGTGCCGCCGGGCATTTTGTAGTCTTTGCGGTCCCACAGGTGCTGGGCGGCTTCGGGCTGGCCTTGGGCTGCCGCGATGTGCGCCAATGCGCGGGGGCGCAGTTGGTCGTCACTGGCCACCAGTTCGTGCACCAGGCCGAGCTTTTGCGCTTCTTCGGGGCCGAACAATTTGCTTTCCAGCACATAAGGCTGCGCGGCCAGCAGGCCCAGCTGGCGCGTCATCTTGGTGATGCCGCCAGCGCCGGGAATCAGGCCCAGCGTGACTTCGGGCAGGCCAAACTGTGTTTTGGGGTTGGCGGTGGCGATGCGGTGGTGGCCGATCAGCGCCACTTCCCAGCCGCCGCCCAGCGCCGCGCCGTTCAGGCAGCTGACCACCGGCACGCCCAGCGTCTCGAGGGTGCGAAAGCTTTTCTTCATGCTTTCGATCTCGGCATAGACGCGCACACCGTCAGAGGCTTGCGAGCGCATCACACCCTTGAGGTCGGCGCCCGCAAAAAAGGTTGACTTGGCCGAGGCCAG
>JACDQO010000102.1 GCA_015657605.1 Limnohabitans sp.
AGCTGTTGCTGAAGCCGCCGTGATGGGCGTGGTCGAGGGGCTGACCGAGTTCTTGCCGATCTCGTCTACCGGGCATTTGATTTTGGCCGGGGCCTTGCTGGGTTTTGACGACGACAAGGCCAAGGTGTTTGACATCGCCATCCAGACCGGGGCCATCCTGGCCGTGATCATTGTGTATTGGCAAAAGATCAGCAGCACGGTGCGCGCTTTGCCACACAGTGCCGATGCCCAGCGCTTTGCCCTCAATGTGTTCATCGCCTTTGTGCCTGCTGTCATTTTGGGCTTGCTGTTTGGCAAGGCCATCAAGGCCAACTTGTTTACACCCGAGGTGGTGGCGACCAGTTTCATCGTGGGTGGCTTCATCATTTTGTGGGCCGAGCGCAGACAGGCCCGCGACGTACGCATTGGCGAAGTGGAAGACATGCGTTGGCAAGACGCGCTCAAGGTGGGTTTGGTGCAGTGCGTGGCCATGATTCCGGGCACCAGCCGCAGCGGCGCGACCATCATCGGCGGCATGCTGCTGGGCATGTCGCGCAAGGCGGCCACAGATTTCTCTTTTTACCTGGCGATCCCCACATTGATTGGCGCGGGGGCTTACAGCCTGTACAAAGACCGCGCATTGCTCAGCATGGCCGACGCGCCGATGTTTGCGGTGGGTTTGCTGTTCTCGTTTTTGAGCGCTTGGGTGTGTGTGCGCTGGTTGCTCAAATTCATCTCGACCAACAGCTTCGAGGTGTTTGCCTGGTACCGGATCGTGTTCGGTCTGGTGGTGCTGGGCACCAGCTACTTTGGGCTGGTGAGCTGGGCGGCTTGATCGGGTGCACCTAGGCGACATGCTGGGCTTTGGCCTGCAGGCCATCATCATCAGCGCTTCCAAGGTGCGCACACTCAAGTGCTTGCCTGATCCCTTGCCCGATTGATTTAAAAAACAAAGGAGACAAGCCATGCAACAAGCCGCGTTTGAAGAGTTGTTGAAGCGGTTTTCTGCCGCCGCCGAAGCGGGCGACGGCGAGGCCTTTGCGCAGTGCTTCACGCCAGACGGCGTGTACCACGACTACATCTATGGCGACCACACGGGCCGCGCTGACATCGCCCACATGATGAGCGACCTGTTCCACCGCGATGCCGGGCCTGATTACCGTTGGGAAATGTTTGAGCCCGTGTGCAATGGGCAAGTGGCCTATGCGCGGTCTTTGTCGAGCTTCACCTCGAAGGTGCCCGAGTTTGCGGGGCGGCAGGTGGTGATCGACGGCATCAGCCGCTTTGAGCTGCGTGACGGGCTGATTTGCGATTACAGCGAATCGGTCAATGGCGGCGTGGCCATGGTGCAGCTGGGGGTGGCTGCGCCGCGCCTAGAAAAGGTGCTCAAGCGCTGGAGTCAGCAGCTGTTGGACCAGCCCGGCACCCAAGCGTTTTTGGCCCGCGGCAAGCGCACGGTGTGAGTTGTTCAATCTTTCTATGAAAGGCCAAGCCATGAGTTACCAAGACATCCTCTACAACGTTGAGCACCGAATCGCGACCATAACATTGAACCGACCGGACAAGCTCATCGCGTGGACTCACGTCATGGAGCGCGAGGTGCGCCAGGCCATGGACGCTGCCGCTGCAGACGAGGGCGTGCGCGCCATCGTGCTCACCGGTTCGGGGCGGGGCTTTTGTGCGGGGGCCGACATGGGTTTGCTCAAGGGACTGGACCCGAGCGACATCACGGCCACGACCTGGACAAAACCTTTTGATGTGAACCAGCGGCTGGATTACCAGACGCGCTATGGGTATTACCCGGCCATCCCCAAGCCGGTGATTGGCATGCTCAACGGCGCAACCGCAGGCATTGGGCTGGTGCACGCTTTGTATTGCGACATCCGTTTTGCGGCGGACAACGCGGTGTTCACCACCGCGTTTTCAAGGCGAGGCTTGATTGCCGAACATGGCCTGAGCTGGATGCTGCCGCGCATCGTGGGCCACGCCAACGCCATGGACTTGCTGCTCTCGGCCCGCAAAGTTTTGGCTCCTGAAGCGCAGGCTATGGGTTTGGTCAACAAGGTGTTTGCGCCCGACGCTTTGGCCGCTGCAACCTATGCCTATGCGCGTGACTTGGTGGACAACGTGTCGCCCCGCTCGATGGCGGTGATCAAGCGCCAGCAGTACGACGCGCCGTTTCAGACGCTGGCAGAAAACAACCGCCAGGCCAACGTGGAGATGGCCCAAAGTTTCGCGAGTGATGACTTCCGCGAAGGGGTTGCGCATTTCTTGGAGAAACGTGCACCGCAATTCACGGGCAACTGAGGCTCAGGGGAAGCCACAGAGGCCGACACGGCCAATCGGCCGTTTTGGCATGCTCAGAAAAGCGTGCAGATCATGGGCTTCAGACGCCAAGATTGCGCAAACTGGCCTCAATGGCAGCAGCTGTGGCCAGCGGTTTTTCCATCGGAAAGAGGTGGGAGCCGTCAATCATCATGATGCGGCCTTTCACCACCTTGTGGGTCAAATCCACACCGGCTTGGCGCATTTCGGCCGAGTGCGTGCCGCCGATGAAGGCGACGGGACACTTCAGGGGCTTGCGCTTGAGCAGGCTGTCGAGTTTGTGCGGCAGGCTGTTGTAGATCGCGGTTTCGATGTCGCGGTCAAAAC
>JACDQO010000016.1 GCA_015657605.1 Limnohabitans sp.
ACCAGCGCGCGCCCGAAGATGGCCGGCGCCTGTATGCGCACTTTGTGGCGCAAGCGCAAAAGGCCCACCCGGTGGTGCAAACCGGCCGCTTTGCCGCCGACATGAAGGTGGCGCTGGTCAACGATGGACCAGTGACCATTCCGATGCGCATGACGGCGTAACCCAAGCGACCCCCACGGCAGCCATGCGGGCCTAAGATGCAGGCGTGATGCACACCTTCCCCTGGGTTTTGGCTTGAAACGGCGCAAACCCGCTTACCCCAGACGCCAGTGGTCTTTGGCCCACCGACGCGGTTTGCGCACATTTGCCAACTTATCTGTGGCGGTGCGCGGCATGGTGTGGATGGTGTTGGGTGGCTTCTTGTTTTCCTTGCTCAACACCATCGCCCGTGACCTGACCCTGCATCTGGACGTCTACCAATCGCAGTTTTTGCGTTACCTCTTTGGCTTGTTGGTGATCCTGCCTTGGGTTTGGCGCGATGGGTGGCGGGCCTACAAGCCTGTGAACCTGGTGGGACAGTTCTGGCGCGGAGGCGTTCACACCTTAGGGTTGGTGTTGTGGTTCACCGCCTTGCCCAAAATATCCTTGGCCGACATGACCGCGATTGGTTTCACCGGGCCGATTTTCATCATGCTGGGTGCCGCTTGGTTTTTGGGCGAACCCATGCGCAAAGACCGCTGGATCGCGGCCATCATTGGTTTCAGCGGGGTGTTGGTGGTGGTCTTGCCGAAAATGTCGGGCGATGGCGGTTGGTACAACCTGGTCATGCTGGCATCGGCCCCCGTGTTTGCCGCTTCGTTTCTGATCACCAAAGCGCTGACCCGCTACGAAAAGCCGGGTGTCATCGTTCTGTGGCAAGCCCTCACGGTGACGGTGCTCAGTTTGCCAATGGCCATCCCCAACTGGCAAATGCCGACCCCTATGCAATGGTTGGCTTTTGCGGCCACAGGTGTTCTTGGCACGCTGGCCCACTATTGCCTGACCCGGGCCTTTGCGCTGGCCGACATCTCGGCCACCCAGTCGCTGCGATTTTTGGACCTGGTCTGGGCCTCGGTCTTGGGTTGGTTGGTGTTTGGCGATGTGCCCAGCCAGTCCACTTGGTTGGGTGCCTTTGTGATTTTGTGGGCCACGGTGTGGATTGCCCGCAGGGAAGGTCGGAGAAAAACCGGCTGAAACCCCTGAGCGGGTATATTGGCCCCACTCAAAAAAAGGGGAGTTTCGTGATCGACATCGAGCCCATGCGCTTTGCTTGGACCCGTGAGGGGCCTGACACTTTGGTGCTGGGCCGCTTGCATGTGGCGCAGGGCCAGACTGTGTTTTTGCATGGCCCCAGCGGTTGCGGCAAAAGCAGCTTATTGGGCTTGTTGGCGGGTGTTTTGTTGCCGCAGCAAGGCCGCGTGTCTTTGCTCGGACAAGACTGGGCAGCCTTGCCTTCTGGCCAGCGCGACGCCTTTCGCGCCGACCATGTGGGCGTGATTTTTCAGCAGTTCAACCTGTTGCCTTACTTGAGCGTACTCGACAACGTGACCTTGCCGTGCCGCTTTTCAAAACTGCGACGCGAACGCTGCCAAGCCGCGGGCGGCCCTGAGGCCTCGGCCCAAACTTGGTTAAAGCGCATGGGCTTGCCTGAAGGCCTGTGGGCACGCCGTGCCGATACCTTGTCGGTGGGCCAGCAGCAGCGTGTGGCCGCGGCCCGTGCTTTGATGGGCCAGCCCGAATTGATCCTGGCCGACGAACCCACCTCGGCGCTTGACGCCGCTTTGCGCCATGATTTCATGGACGTGCTCATGCAAGCCGTGCGGGACGCTGGCAGCACCTTGGTGTGTGTGAGCCATGATCCGCAACAGGCCGCGCGTTTTGATCTGCAGTGGTCTTTGCCTGAGCTGCAACAAACGGGGGCGAGCGCATGAACAGTTTGCTCAGCATTGCCCGGCAAAGTGCCTGGAACCGCCGCAGCACCTTGGTCTGGGTGGTGGTGTCGCTGGCGCTGGCCACAGCCTTGCTCTGGACCTTGGAGCGTTTGCGCCACGACATCCGCAGCAGTTTTTCGCAATCTGTGAGTGGGGTCGACCTGATTGTGGGCGCCCGCAGCAGCCCGGTGCAGCTCATGCTGTTTTCGGTGTTCCACATTGGCAGCGTGCCGCAAAGCATGTCCATGGACAGTGTTCGGGCGCTGGTGCAGCACCGCTCGGTCTCGTGGGTCGTGCCCTTGAGTTTGGGCGACTCCCACCGGGGCTATCCGGTGCTGGGCACCACGCCTGCGTACTTCCAGCACTTTGCGTACGGCGAAAAACAGCCGCTGGCCTTGCAGCAAGGCGCGGTGTTTGCAGGCACCCTGGATGGCTTGTACGAAGCGGTGATCGGCTCCGAGGTGGCGCGCAAAATGGGCTACACCTTGGGTCAAAGCATCACGCTCGGTCACGGCATGGATGACCATGGCCATGGTCATTCACACGGCCATAGCCATGCACCCGCCAGCCCGGCAACCCCCAACCATGATGACAAGCCCTTCAAGGTGGTCGGCATCTTGGCGCCCACCGGCACCCCGGTCGACCGCACGGTGCACGTGAGCCTGCAGGCGCTCGAGGCCTTGCACCTCGAATGGGTCGCGGGCGCACCCCTGCCGGGCGGGCAGATTCCCGCAGACCAAGCGCGCAAATTCAACTTGGAACCCCAAGCTGTGACGGCCGCTTTGGTGGGTCTCAAAACCCGAGCTGCCGTGTTCAACGTGCAGCGCTTTGTGAACGCTTATGAAGCCGAGGCCCTGATGGGCGTGATGCCCGGTGTGGCCCTGGGTGAGTTGTGGGCGGTGCTGGGTGTGGGTGAAAACGCCTTGTTGGCCGTTTCCGCCTTGGTGGCCTTGGTCAGCGTGGTCTCGCTCATGGCGGTGGTGCTGGCGGGCCTGAATGAGCGGCGCCGAGAACTCGCGGTGTTGCGGGCCGTGGGTGCGGGGCCGCGCCATGTGCTGGGTTTGCTCACCCTCGAAGGGGTTTGGGTCACCTGCGCCGGGGTGATCCTGGGCATTTTGTTGGCGCAATCGGGCTTGGCGCTGGGCACGCCTTGGTTGCAGCAAGAGATGGGCATCCGCTTGCAAATGTCGGCGCCCTTGCCCACGCAGTGGGCCTTACTCGCTGCCGTGTTATTGGCGGGCCTCTTGGCCAGTCTGGGCCCGGCTTGGCGGGCTTACCGTTGGTCCTTGGCCGATGGCTTGTCACCGCGTGTTTGAGATGAAAGCGACCCTGAAAATGAACAAGCGCCGCACAGCTGCGATGGCCATGAACCTCGGTCTGGGCTTGGGTCTTTTAGCACTGCTGCCCGGTTTGGCCATGGCCAAAGCGTGCGCGAGACCGCGCGTGAATTGGTACCGCAAATTCAGCCTTCTTTGTCGGCCGAAGCCCCGCCTCCCGGTGCCAGCCTGCCTGGCCCGGTGCGCACCGTCGGCTGGGAACAGTTGATACCGGCTGGCTGGGACCCCTTCAAAGACCTCAAGGCCTTGAACTTGGACGCCCTCAAAGACAACGACCCCAAGGCCGAAGAGGCGCTGCAAAAAATGCGCAAGATGTGGGACAACGCGCCCATCAACCCCCTGGTGCTGGGCCAAAACCTGCGCCTGCCGGGTTATGTGGTGCCGCTGGAGGACCTGCCCGACGGCATGAAAGAATTTTTGCTGGTGCCTTACTTTGGGGCCTGCATCCATTCACCCCCGCCCCCGGCCAATCAGATCGTGCATGTGGTGCTGGACAAACCCGCCAAGCGGCTGCGCCTGATGGACGTGGTGTGGGTGACCGGCCCCATGAGCGCCACCAAAACCGATTCGCACATGGGGGTGGCGGCTTACCGCATCGATGCCCGGCAAGTAGCGCCCTACACCGAGAAAAAACGCTGAGACTGGGCAGATCAGTCGGGGTTGGACACCCCCGACGCTACATGTCCTGAGGGCACATGGCGGGCCGCCGATTCGATGTGACCGGTCTGGTCATCAAAGAAAAAGTCGGGCTCAAATTCACGCAAAAACTCGCCTTTGGGCAAGCCACCCAAAAACATGGCCTCGTCCACCTCGATGTTCCAGTCCATCAGCGTGCGGATGGCGCGTTCGTGCGCCGGCGCACTGCGGGCGGTGACCAGCGCGGTGCGCACGCGCATGGCCGGCGTGCCCTCTTGCTGCAAACGGTGCAAGGCGGCCAGCAAAGGCTTGAAAGGCCCCGCCAGCAAGGGCTGGCCCGCCTTGTCCCGCTCATGGGCCTGAAAAGCGGACAAACCTTCGGCCTGGAACACCCGTTCTGCCTCGTCTGAGAACAACACCGCGTCGCCGTCAAAGGCGATACGCACCTCGTGCGGGTGCGCCTCAGACGCCAAGGCCGAGTGCGGGTACACCTGCGCAGCCGGCACGCCTG
>JACDQO010000103.1 GCA_015657605.1 Limnohabitans sp.
CAAATTGGTAGACAAATTGGCGCAAATACGCCCCCCGTTTGAAGGCCACGCGGGCCACATTCATGCCCAGCAAAGCGCCCAGTGGCCGAATCGCCAGGTCTTTGATCGGGTCGTCCTTCACGGCCATCTCGGCCACGATGCCAATGCCCAGGCCCAAGCGCACATAGGTTTTGATGACGTCAGAGTCAATCGCTTCGAGGGCAATGCGGGGCGTGATTTTTTTGGCTGCGAAAGCTTGGTCAATCCGGCTGCGACCCGTGAACGAGGGGTGGTAAGTGATCAGGGGTTCGCTGGCGATGTCTTCCAAAGACAAAGTGGGTTTGGCGGCCAAGGGGTGGTCCAAAGGCAAAACCAGCACGTGTTGCCACTCGTAGCAAGGCAGGGTGACCAAGTCTTCATATGCAGACAAAGATTCGGTGGCGATGCCGATTTCGGCCGTGTCGTCCAGCAGCATTTTGGCCACTTGGTCGGGCGCACCTTGGTGCAGGCTGATGTTGACTTGGGGGTATTTTTCACGCAACTTGGCTACGGGCAGGGGCAGCACATAACGCGCCTGTGTGTGGGTGGTGGCAATAGACAGGGTGCCACTGTCTTGCGCGCTGAACTGCTCACCAATTTTTTTCAGGTTGTTGACCTCGCGCAGGATCAACTCGATGCTTTGCAGCACGTGTTGGCCGGGCTCGGTGATGCGCTTGAGGCGTTTGCCATGGCGCGCAAAGATCTCGATGCCCAACTCATCTTCCAGCTCGATGATGGCCTTGGACACGCCAGGCTGCGAGGTGTGCAGCGCTTTGGCGGTTTCAGTCAAATTCAGGTTGCGGCGAGCGGCTTCTTGGACAAATCGAAATTGGTGCAGGTTCATATGCTTATCGTTATATGCTTTGCCTTAATTATGCTTTATTTGTCTATTTGGCTGTCCATTTGCCCGGCAGCGATGTCGGCCATGAGCGAGGTCATGGCCGGGTGTTCGCCTATGGCGGGCACCAATTCGAATCGCATTTGCGGATAAGCCTCGGTCAAGCCGCGCACAATTTCTGGCAAGTCCTCACGCGCGTGTCGACCCACGCCCAAAAACATGGGAACGATGCGCACATGCGACAAACCCTGTTTCATCATCTGCTCAACGGTGCTGGGCAGATCCGGCTGGGTCAATTCGAGAAAAGCCACAGCCACAGACAGGCTGGGCCATTGCGTGGTCATCGCCTGGGCCACGGCGTCAATGGGTAAGCGCCACAGGGGATCGCGCGAACCGTGGGCAAACAGCACCACCCCGGTGTGTGAGTCAATGCTGGGATTCATCGCCGAAGCACCATCCACCAAAATGCAGCCAAAGAAACAGCACTGTACAAAAGGGCGGGCGCGGCAGAGGTCAGCAGCGGTTGCCAGTTTTGCAAGTTGCCAATGAAGCTGAACACGTTGTTCAGCAGTGCGAAGCTGATGCCCGCCAAAACACCACCAAACACGTGACCTGCAATTTGGCCTGAGCGAAAGTGCAAATAGGCAAAGGGCAGGGCCAACACCAGCATGACCAGACAACTCAAGGGGTAGAACACCTTGCGCCAAAACTCGATTTCATAGCGCTGGGCGTTTTGGTTGTTGACCGACAGATGCC
>JACDQO010000104.1 GCA_015657605.1 Limnohabitans sp.
CCAGACCGCCGCTGGTGCAATTTCCGAAAGGAAGCACTGGAGGAACGTCCGGACTGCACAGGACAGCGTAGGAGGCAACGCCTCTCCACCGTGAGGTGAGGATCAGAGCAACAGAGACGAGCCGATTGAGTTCGGGTGAAACGGGCAATCTCTACGCGCAGCAATACCAAGTAGGCCAGCGTTGATGTGGTTCCGCAGAGCTGGCGGGTAGGTAGCACCGAGCCGGGTGGGCGACCCCGGCCCAGAGTAATGGCGGTCACGCAGCGGCAACCGCTGTGCACAGAATCCGGCTTATCGGCGAGCTTCACACTTTTCCCCAGCACCCCACCGCAGGCATGGCGCGACGCTGTATTTTTTAACCTAGGGGCAACAAAAAACCCGCCGAGGCGGGTTTTGGCTTGGGTGAGTGAGGGGCTCAGCCGCGTGAGGGCATCAGACTGCTACCCAAGGCGAACACCGAATTGGGTGCGGTGATTTTCATGGCACTTTTGGGCTTGGCAAACACGCCGCGCTTGACGGCAGGCTGCGGTGCAGGCTCAACGGTCACGCCTTTGGTGCGTTGTTCGGCCACCAATTGACGCAGGCTGATGGACTGCAAATGGGTCAGCATTTTTTCATTCAGGCTGGCCCACAGCTCGCTGTTCATCCAACCCCCTTCAGCGGAGGCTTCTTCATCCGAGGGAGCATCCACCGCGCCCACGATGTCGGCCATGGTGATTTTTTCGGCGTTGCGTGACAGCGAATAACCGCCGCCGGGGCCACGTGTGCTTTCGACCAAACCGTGCTGACGCAGTTTGCTGAAGAGCTGCTCCAAATAGGAGAGTGAAATTTGGTGGCGTGTGCTGATGGCGGCCAAAGATACGGGTCCGCGGTCTTCCCGCAAAGCGACATCGATCATGGCAGTGACTGCAAATCGGCTTTTGGTGCTCAAACGCATGGTGGGCTCCTTTTAGCGTTGTAGTGGGCTGTGGATACAGACCCAACCTGGGATGTCAAAACATATCGTGTACGTTTGTGACTGATCGGTCGTTTCTCAAACTGTCATTCAGTTGAGGTCACCCTGTGATTATTCAAGGCTAAAAGGCGCATTTGGGGTTTGTAGGGGATTAACAGAAGATTAAAACCTTTCATACCCTTCCAATTGCCGCCATTGACCGGGCTCCAGGGGGGCCAGACCCATGCGCCCCACCCTCTGGCGACGCAGGTCTTGCAGGGGGCATTGTTCGTCCAGCCAGCGGCCCAAATCCAGCCCGTCGATGTCTTTGCCCGCGATGCGCAGCACCGTGAGTTGGTCGGTTTGGCGGTTGATGCTGGCGCGGATGCCTGGGCCGTTCAGTGCCTTGATCAGGCCGCTTGGCACTTCGCCGCCCACGGTGGCCATCCATTCTTGTTCCATGGGGCTGCGGCGGTCTTCCAGGTGGCGCAGCACAGCCACGTCGTCTGTGAAGATGCACAGACCGCTGGCGGGTTTGGCCAGAGGCAAAGGCATTTGCATTTTGGCTAAGCGCTCAGGCCCCCAAATGCCGGGCTGAGGGGCTTTGAGGCCCACGGTGTCTTGTAACCAAGCCAGGTTGGCCACCCGGTGCGCGGGTTTGAACAGCACCAGGGTCATGGGGGCCAGTGCGGCCATCGAGACCAGGCGGTTGACCAAAACGGCCTGCTCGGGGCGCACACGCCGGGCTGGGTCTGTCACGACCTTGCCCGCCACCTGCACACCACCGGCGACGATCAGGGCTTCGGCTTCGCGGCGTGAGCAGTTTTGCTCGGCAGCCACACGTTTGGCCAGGCGTATGCCTTCTTCAGAGGAAATCATCCAGGCTTTCAAAAAATCTCAAATCACTTCAGGACAGGGTTTGCTCGCGGATGTGGTCCACATGCGCTTGCAGGGAGCGGGCCGCTACGGGCCAAAGGCGCGGCGGCACGTCGTCGTAGGCTTTTTCCACCCACTCTTGTAAGCTGCCTTGAGGCAGGGCCTGCATGGCGGCGGCGATTTTGGCCTCGCGCTTCAAGCGGTGGGCCTTCAGGTGCGTGATGGCCTGGTGGGCAAAGCCCAACACATGGCCGTGCGCGGGCAAGATGAATTCGATGCCACCGGCCACGCAGGCAGCGGCCAGTTTGTCCAGCGAATCCAAATAGTCGCCCATGTGGCCGTCGGGCGGGTCGATCACGGTGGTGCTGCCGTTGAGCACATGGTCACCCGAAAACAAGAGGCCGTCTTCTTCGAGCACCAGGCACAGGTGGTTGGCCGCATGGCCAGGCGTGTGCACCACGCGCAGGGTGTGGGTGATCTCGCCGTCCACGCCAGTGCCTTGCAAAACCAGTTTTTCGCCGTCGGCCAATTCGCGATCGGGCGTGAAGCGGCTGTTGACGCGGGCGGTGGGTTTGGAGGCCAGGCCCAGAATCGGCGGCTTTTGCGTGCACAGCGCCTGCAAGGGTGCTGCGCCGGGGGAGTGGTCCGGGTGCGAGTGGGTGCACACAATGGCTTTGATTTGCCCGCCTGCAGCACGCCACAGGCGCTGCAGGTGCTCGTTGTCCGCCGGGCCGGGGTCGATGGCGATGTAGCCGGTGTTCGGGTCGCCCACCAAATAGCTGTTGGTTCCAGGGCCGGTCATCACGCCGGGGTTGGGGGCGGTGAGGCGCTGCACGTTTTGGAGCAGTGGCACGGGCTGGTCGGTCTTCCAGTCCAAGTGGTGGTGGATTTGCCGTCGGGCGTGACCAAGGCCAGCTCGCCAAATGGGGCTTCGGTGCTCCATGTAGCGCGCATCGTTGCCAGCTAGCCAGC
>JACDQO010000105.1 GCA_015657605.1 Limnohabitans sp.
CGCGCTGGGCCCAGCGCCCCACAGGTCAGCCGCACCACTCGGCCAGTGCCGTGGCTTTGGTGGGCGGCGGTTCGCCACCGCGCCCCGGAGAAATCTCGCTGGCCCACCACGGCGTGCTGTTTTTAGATGAGTTGCCAGAATTCCCACGAGCCGCATTGGAAGCCCTGCGCGAGCCGCTGGAAACCGGCAGCATCACCATCGCCCGGGCCGCACGGCGGGCCGAGTTTCCGGCGCGCTTCCAATTGATCGCGGCCATGAACCCCTGCCCCTGCGGTTACCTGGGCAGCGTGACCAGGTCGTGCTGTTGCACACCCGACCAAGTGAGCCGCTACCAAGGCAAGCTGAGTGGCCCGCTGCTCGACCGGATTGACCTGCACATCGAAGTGCCCAGCCTGAGCGCACACGACCTCTTGAACGCACCACCGGGCGAAAGCACCGAGCAGATTGCGGCCCGCAGCTTGGCCGCACGCGAACGCGCCATAGCTCGGCAAAACTGCGCCAATGCGGATCTGCAAGGCCAAGCCATCGACGCACAGGCGCGGCTCGAGGACAGCGCCACCGTTTTGCTGCAAAGGGCCGCCGACAAACTCGGCTGGAGTGGGCGCAGCACGCACCGCAGCCTCAAAGTGGCGCGCACCATTGCCGACTTGGCGGGCAGTGACACCATCGCCGCCGAGCATGTGGCCGAAGCGGTGCAGTACCGGCGGGTGCTCAAGGGGCAGTGAGGCCCCAAAGACGCGCGCGCAGACACGACAGGTGAAGCACTTGGGCATCGGGATAATCAACGCATGCCCCATGCTCGCCAGCACGCCCCGAGCGCTTTAGCCCTTGGCCCCTTCAGCTTTTGGCTGTCGCTGCCCCAGCTCATCACCTGGGGCAGTGTGTTCTACACCTTTTCACTGCTGATGGCGCCCCTTGAGGCCGAACTGGGCATGAGCCGGGTCGAGTCTTCGATGGCCTTCAGCATGGCGCTGCTGGCCGAGGGATTGATGGCTTACGGGGTAGGGCGCTGGATCGATGCGGGGCGTGAGCGCTGGGTCATGACGCTGGGCTCGTTATGGATGGCCGCAGGCTTGGTGGGGCACAGTTTTGTCACCACAGTGGCGGGTTTTTATGTCGCCTGGATTTGGCTGGGCTTAGGGATGGCAGCCACCTTGTACAACCCGGTCTTTGCCGTGGTGACGCGGCGTTTTCCGCAAGACTTTCGGCGCGCCATCATCACACTGACTTTTTTGGGTGGCTTGGCCAGCACGGTGTTCATCCCGCTGTTTGCCTGGTGGATGGAGCTGTGGGGTTGGCGGCAAGCGCTGTGGGCACTGGCTGCGCTGCAGCTGTTGGTGTGCGCGCCCTTGCATGGCTGGCTGCTGCACGGGGCGCCGCGCACCCTGACCGAGCCCTCGGCTGCACAGGACGCAGCACCATTGACCTCGGTGCGCGAACACCTGCGCCATCCGCCCTTTTGGTTGTTGGCTTTGTTCATGGTGCTCACCATGTCGGTTACCTCGGCCTTGCCCGCGCACATGATCGCCTTGCTGCAAGAGTCGGGCTTGTCCCCGGTCTGGGTCATCGCCATCCCGGCGGCCATTGGGGTGATCCAGGTGCTGGGGCGCTTGGTGCTGTTTGTGTTTGAACGCTACTGGGACGTGCACGCCGCCAACCGCTGGATTCCCACTTTGATTCCGGCAGGCGTGCTGGCCTTGCTGATCGGCGGGCTCAGCCCGATCGCCTCACTGGTGTTTGTGCTGCTGTATGGCCTGGGCAACGGCATGAACACCATCGTCAAAGGCACGGCCATGGCGCAGTATGTGAGCCGCCAGCATGTCGGGCAGCTCAATGGTCTGCTGGGTTTGCCGATTGCACTGGCCCGCGCCGCTGCGCCTTTGACGCTCGGCCTGCTGTGGTCGCCCGAGCATGGCTACACCCTGGCGCTGTGGTGGCTGCTGCTGGCCAGCTTGCTGGGCACAGCCGCACTGTGGGCGGCGCAAATCTACGCCCGCGCCGCACGGCAATGAACACTGCATCCGGGTGAACAGGGTCAGCTGGAAACTTTATGGCTTGCTTGTCGTCATCAGGTATTGACGCTGTACCCACTTGATGCCTTCAAACCACAACAGGCTCAGCAAACCCAGCGCACAGGCGGACACCAACTCGTGGGCAGGCAAGGGCGCAAAGCGCAATACTTCCACCGCCCAGGGCAGATAGAGCGAGACCCACAACAACCCAAAGGCCAGCCCCAACACCACCCACAAAGTCCGATTCGGTGCGCGCAACGAAGCCCACAGCGAGCGCTGGCTTGACCGGTTGGAGAGGATCAGGGCCAAGTTGCCCACGACCAAAGTGGCAAAAGCAAAGGCACGTGCTTCGGGTTCGGTCAAACGCGCATGGGCCCATGCAAAGGCCACCATCACCACGGCCAGCGCACCCAGTCCTTGAACGAAGGCCAACAGCAAAGTGGCGCCACCAAAAAGAGGCTCTTTCGCATCACGTGGTGGACGATGCATCACGTCGTCCTCTGCAGGCTCGTTTTCGAAGCGACCGCGCACGCCGGGTCGATGATGAGCTCGAGCAAGGCGATATGCATCGGGTACAGCAGGCTGGGCCAAGCCAAGAGCACTGGCAGCATCGCCATACCGGCAATGGGAACGTGCACAGCCAGGATGTACGACATGGCTTTGCGCAGGTTGTCGAAAATCCTGCGCCCCAAGCGAACCGAGGCCACGATGGCCGAGAAATTGTCATCGATCAGCACCAGCGCGGCCGACTCGCGAGCCACGTCGGTGCCGCGCCGGCCCATGGCCACGCCCACATGCGCCGCACGAAGTGCCGGAGCGTCGTTCACGCCATCGCCGGTCATGGCGACGATGTCACCCCGTTTTTTGAGCGCTTGAACAATGCGCAGTTTCTGTTCGGGTGAGATGCGGGCACAAACGCTGACGCCGGCGATGCGCCGGCAAAGCGCCTCATCGCCAAGCCCCGCCATCTCCTCACCCGTCAGCACATCACCCTCTCGCAGGTCCAGTCCCGCTTGATGAGCGATCGTTCGGGCTGTGGTGGGGTAGTCACCGGTGATCATGATCACGCGGATGCCCGCGCCACGGCATTCGGCCACAGCTGCGGGCACTTCATCGCGCACCGGGTCTGCCAGCCCAAGAAGCCCGATGAACTCAAAATCAAAGTCATGCGCCTGGGCCGGCCAGTCTTGCCCTGCAAACGATCCGCGCGCCACAGCCAACACACGCAAACCCTCGGCGGCCAAACTGTCGACCACACCGCTGATGTAGGAACGCTGTGCGCTGTTGAGGTGGCACAGGTCCATCACCGCTTCGGGTGCGCCTTTGGCGGCAACGGTCTGAACGCCGTCACCCGGCGCGGCCCACACGTGTGACATGGCGCGCAATTGCGGGCTGAGCGCATAGGCGTGCACCAGTCGCCAGTCGCGGTGCAGGTGTTCTGTACAGGCCAGAAAACGCAGGCCTAGTTGATGGAAGGCTTTTTCCATCGGATCAAAGGGGTCGATCACACTGGCCAAAATAGCCAGCTCCACCAGCGGGTGAAAGGTTTCGGGCAGGGGGCCTTCGGCCAGTGCATCCAGGGCGAGGCGCTCTGTCAGATCGACGCCGCCCGCAACCAGGTGGGTCACGGTCATGCGGTTCTCGGTCAAGGTGCCGGTTTTGTCGGTGCACAGCACGGTGGTCGCGCCCAAGGTCTCAATGGCGTTGATGCGCCGGGTGAGCACCCCTGCTTGCGTGAGACGCTTGGCGCCCAGTGCTGGAAACACGGTGAGCACCACCGGGTATTCCTCGGGCAGCAAGGCCATGGCCAGAGCAATGCCGGCCAGCAAGGCTTGCAGCCAGTCACCTTGGAGCCATCCATGAACCAAGACCAGCACAAGACTCAGACCCAGCGCCAGCAAGGCCAAGTTGCGCACCAGCCGGTTTGTTTGCTGCTGAAGGGGCGATCGCTCGTGCGCCAAGCTGAGCATCGAATCCCCGATGCGACCGATCTGGCTGCGCGCACCTGTGGCCATCACACGCGCCATCGCGCTGCCTTGCACGATCAATGTGCCCGCACAGACCATTGGCCGATCGTCACCACCCGCCATCCACTGCGCCGAGTCCAACTGGCTTGCTGAGCTGATTTCATCGGGCAGCGCCACCCGCTTGCTCACCGGAACCGCTTCGCCCGTCAGCAAGGACTCGTCAGCCTGCAGCCCGTCGACAAGCACCAGCAAGGCGTCGGCGGGCACGCGGTCGCCTTCGCTCAGCTTGATCAGGTCGCCACGCACCACCGCACTCCCTGCAATGCGCAGAGCTTGTCCGTCACGAATGACCAAGGCGCGCGGGCTGGTGAGGTCGCGCAGCGCTTCGATGGCCCGCTCAGTGCGGCCCTCTTGGTAAAGCGTGAGCCCCAGGGTGAGCAGCACGAAGCCAAAAAGGGTCAAGCCCTCCTGAAGATCACCGAACGTGATGTACAAAATCCCGGCAGCCAACAGCAACAAGAACATCGGCTCACGCAGGGTGTTCACAGCGATCGACCACAGCGTCCGGCGTGCACCACCGGGCAGGGTATTGGCGCCCTCATCCGCCAGGCGCCGAGCGGCTTGGGCCGAGGTCAGCCCCCATTCGGTGCCCATATTTCATCCTTTGAATTGCATGGATCGATGTCTTCGCAGACAGTGCCCACAAGATGACCCTTGGATACACCCATGCCATGCTCGAAAAGACACGCCACTTCCAGCTTGGGCACCACGTTACACAAGGGTACCGATGCACGTTGTGAGGCAACACACACTGCGCGATGCACATCAGAAAATCAGGGCAGCAGACCGATGGCCCAGAAGTCTTGCCCCTCAGGCCTGGCGCAAGTGCAGCGCCGCTGCGGCCTTGACCGCTTGGGTCAGGCGCTGTGCTGACGGGGCCTCGCGCGCCCAGTGCTGCCAATACAGGGCCACATCCACCGTGGCCCCCGGCAGCAGTTCTTGCAGCGTCGGGCGTTGGGCCAAGTGCTGCTCGGGCACCATGCCCCAGCCCAGGCCGAGTTCGATGGCCGTCTCAAACGCGCCCACGGCAGGGGCAAAGTGGCGCGGGTAATGGGGCTGCTGCAGGCCAAAGTGCTGGGCCAAAAAGGCGTCTTGCAAAGCGTCCTTGCGGTTAAAAATCACGGCCGGTTGCGCCAGCAGTTTGTGCACGGACACCGCCCCGGCGCTGGTGCGGCAGCGCTTGAGCACGGCCGGGGTGGCCACGCAGCGGTAGCGCATGCGCCCCAAGGGCTCGGCCACGCAACCGCGCATGGGCTCGGCCAAAGTGGTCACGCAGCCCATCACATCGCCGCTTTTGAGGGCGTCGTGCGTGTGGTCCTGGTCGTCGATCATGATGTCGAGCAACACATGGTGGCGCAACAGCATCGCGGCCACACCCGGCAAAAACCAGCTGTCCACCGAATCGGCGTTGATGGCCACGCTCAGCGATTGCCAGCGCACGGCCTTGCGCGCACCGCTTTGGGTCGACGTGCCCTGCAGCCCGCCTAACACATCGGCTTCCATCATGCGCACTTGCTTGACGTGGGCCAACAAGGCTTGTCCGGCGGGGGTGGCGCGCACCATGCTTGCCACGCACCAGCAAGCGCTGGCCCAGGCTCTCTTCGAGCGCCTTGATGCGCAAAGACACCGCCGCCAGCGTGATGGACAAGGCTTGCGCCGCCGCGCCAAAGCCGCCATGTTCGACCACGGCGGCCAGGGCTTCGAGTTGGCGGGCGTCCAGCATATTCAAGTTAAAGATTAATTGAGTGATGTGAGTTTAATTGAATTGGGTTTAAATCATGGCGCTTGGCGCGCACACTCCGGGCCATTCACCGGCAACTCATGCCAGTCGCCCCAACATCACACCGCCGTCCACGGCCCCGGAGATTCCCATGGTTCTGAGCTTTCCCACTTTCACCGCCGGCATGGTGCTCAGCATCTCCTTGATCATGGCCATTGGTCCACAAAACGCGCATGTGCTGCGCATGGGCCTGCAGCGCCAGCACCTGTGGCTGACGGTGGCGGTTTGCGCCGTGGCCGATGTGGCGCTGATTGGCCTGGGCGTGCTGGGTCTGGCGCAGTTGGGCGGCCTGAGTGACAAACTGCACGGCGCATTGGTCGGTGCAGGCATGCTGTTTTGCTGGTGTACGGCTGGCAAGCGTTTCAGCGGTTTTTGCACCCCATGGCTTTGGTGCTGAACCAGCCCGAAGAGGGCAAGGCTGAGGCCGGAAAATCCAAAGGGCATGTACAGGCAGCCCCCGTCACACGACGCCAAGCCCTTTTGTCGGCGCTGGCGTTTTCATGGCTCAACCCGCATGCTTGGCTGGACACGGCGGTGTTGATCGGCACTGCATCGCTGGCCTATGGGCAAGGCAGCACCAGCTTTGGCCTGGGCGCGGCAGCGGGTTCAATGCTGTGGTTCCTGAGCTTGGGCGTGGCCGCCTTCTGGCTGGGTCGGCGTCTGAACTCGCTGCACATTTGGCGCGCACTGGACGGCGCGGTGGCGCTGATGATGTGGGGCACAGCCGCGTGGTTGGGCTTCAGTCTGGTTTGAGTGGGTGCCTCAACGGGTTAGCCAACGCCGCGCCGCAAAGCTCAGGGCATCCACACAGGCCACCATGAGCAGCATCGCGCCCAAGATCGTGGCCGTCTTGTTCATGTGGAACAGGCCCATGTGGAAAGACAGCATTTGGCCCAAGCCGCCCGCGCCCACCACGCCCAGCACGGCGGCAGCGCGGATGTTGTTTTCCCAGCGGTAGAGCGTATAGCTCATGAGTTGCGGCAGCACCTGGGGCAAGGTGGCATAAAAGAACACACGCAGCGGCCCCACACCTTGGGTGCGCAAGGCATCACCGGCCCGGTAGGGATGTTCTCCATGGCCTCGGCAAATAGCCGGCCCAGCACACCGCTGGTGTGCAGTGCCAGCGCCAAGGTGCCCGCCATGGGCCCCAAGCCCGCAGAGATCAACAGCAACGCGGCCCACACCAACTCGGGTATAGCGCGCAGGGCATTGAGCAACCAGCGCGTGGGGCTACGCAGCCAAGCCGGGTCTTGGGCGGACATGCGGCTGGCGGGCACAGCCAGCGCCAGGCCCAGCACCGCCGCCATGGCGGTGCCCAGCGCCGACATGGCCAGGGTTTCCCAAGCGGCCCAAGCCACTTTGTTCAGAAACACAGGTGACAAATCGGGCGGGAAAAATTCCGCCACAAAGCGGCCCATGCTGCGCGCCGCTTCCATGGATGCAAAAGCGGCCCAGTCCAAATCCAGCGACACAAAGCTGGCCACCACCAAGACCAGCAAAGCCAAAGTGAACCAACACGCCTTGCAGCGGGCATCAAAAATCGGCGGCGGCAATTTGTAGGGCAGGTTGGCCGCTTCACGAGAAAAAGGCTTCATGCCAGCGCCTTTCTCAACCAAGCGCTTACACGGTCGGCCAGCGCCACCAGCGCGATGAACACCAGCAGCAAAGTGGCCACTTCACCGCCATTGAACATCTTCATCGAGTTGTCCAGTTGCTGGCCCAAGCCACCCGCACCCACAAAGCCCAGCACCACCGACGAGCGGATCGCACACTCCCAGCGGTACACCGTGTAAGACGCCAGCTCGGCCGCGTGGCTGGGCAGCAGCGCATACACAAAAGCCTGCAGGCGTCCGCTGCCGTTGCGCATCAGGTTTTGGGTGGCGTGGCTTTCGCCACTTTCCAAAATTTCGGCATACACCTTGCCCAACATGCCGCCATAAGTCAGCGCAATGGCCAGCACCCCCGCCGTGGGCCCCAGACCCACCACGCGCACAAACACCAGCGCCCACACCAGCTCGGGCACGCTGCGCAGCACGATCAAGGTGGCGCGCACGCACCAACGCACCACAGCGGGCCAGCGGTCCATGCGACCCGACAAGGCCGAGAGCGACAACACGCGGGTGGCCATCAAGCTCAAAGGTACGGCCAGCACCAGCGCCAGCGTGACGCCCGCGGTGGCCATGGCCACGGTGCGCCAGGTTTCGCGCACCACCATGTCCATGAATTCGGCGTTGTGCACCAGCGGCCAAAAGCTGGCCACAAAATCGGCCGTCACCTTGCGGTTCTCGGGCGCCCACAGCACCCAGGGCCGGAACTCGGTGGCCACGCCCAATGGCCAGAGGAGGACCAACGCCAGGCTCAACCAAAACACCCGAGACAAAAACGCCGGGTCTCGCGAGGGCGCACCCAAGCGCGCGCTGGCCGGTGGCAAGCCAGGGGGCTGAGCGTCGGGCATTCGGGAAACGGTGGCTGACATGTCGCGTGCGTGCGTGAAAGATCAGGGGTCAGGGGTCCGGGCACAGGCCGCGTCAGCGGCAATGCATCACAGCCGGCGCAGGCGCTGCCGTGGCCGGCTCGTCCACCCTGATCGGCGCTTCGCCGCGCAGCTCGTGTTCGTGCTGGTCGTAAAGGTGCGCCAGGTGTTCGCGGCTGACTTGTGCAGACGGCAGGTCAAACACCAGCTGCCCGTCGCGCAAACCCACGATGCGCGGAAAGTGCGCCAGCGCCATGTCCACCTGGTGCAAGGTGGCCACCAGCGTCACTTGGCGTTCGGCCGCCAAGCCCACCAAGGCCGTCATGGCCATGCGGGCGCGCATCGGGTCAAGGGCAGACAGCGCTCGTCGATCAGCCACAGGCTGGCCGGAGCCAGCAGGGCGCGGGCCAAGCCCACGCGCTGGCGCTCACCGCCCGACAAGCGGTC
>JACDQO010000106.1 GCA_015657605.1 Limnohabitans sp.
CGTTCCAGCGGTGGTCACGCACCAGGTCAACCCAAGCGCGAAAGGTGCCTGTAAAACGGGGTGTTGAACATCTCGGCCAATCCAGGTGCTCCGCCGACACGGCGTGCGCAGGCGGCTTGAGCAACCAGGCCCCCAAATAAGGCACAAAGTAAACCGAAGCCACCCAACTGACCAAGAGCGCCACCACCGTGACCGCAAAAATCGCGAAGGTGTACTCGCCCGTCATCGACTTGGCCATGCCAATCGGCAAAAACCCGGCAGCGGTGATCAAGGTGCCTGTCAACATGGGCATGGCCGTGAGCTCGTAGGCAAAGGTCGCCGCCCGCAGCTTGTCGTAGCCCTCTTCCATCTTGCGCACCATCATCTCCACCGCAATGATGGCATCGTCCACCAGCAAGCCCAATGCAATGATGAGCGAACCCAGCGAGATCTTGTGCAGGCCAATGCCCAGGTAATGCATGGCCAAAACGTGACCGCCAGCACCAGCGGAATCGTGATGCCCACCACCAGACCGGGGCGGATGTCCAGCGTCCAGCGCCGCCACAGCGGATTGTTGCCCGGCCGCTTGTGCAGACCCAAAGCCAAAAAGCTCACCGCCAACACAATCACCACCGCCTCGATCAGCACCTTGATGAACTCATTGACCGAAGTGGCCACAGCGCTGGGTTGGTCCTGCACCTGCGTCAGCGTCATGCCTGCAGGCAAGCTCGGCCTGGGTCGCCGCGATCGCCATCGCAAGGATTGCCCAGGGCGATGATGTCGCCGCCCTTGGCCATCGACACCCCCAGCGCAATCACCTCCTGGCGATCGTGGCGCACCTTCACGCTGGCCGGGTCGGCATAGCCGCGGGTCACTGTAGCGATATCAGACAAGCGGATTTGAGCTCCTGATGCACCGCGAATCGGCATCGCGCGCAACTCCTCCAGGCTCTGAAACTGGCCGCCCACGCGCACCTGCACCACATCGGCGGGCGACTGGATGCTACCGGCCGACTCCACCGCATTTTGTTGGCTCAACTGGGCCAGCACCGCCCCCATGTCCAGACCCATTTGCGCCAAACGCGTTTGGGAAACTTCCACAAACACCTTTTCGTCCTGCACACCGAACAACTCCACCTTGGCCACATCGGGCACACGCAACAGTTGCTGACGCAAGCTGTCGGCTTGGATTTTGATCTCGGCGGGCGTGAAGCCTGGCCCACCCAGCGCGTAAATCACGCCGAACACATCGCCAAACTCGTCGTTGAAAAATGGCCCGATCACGCCTGGCGGCAAACTGCCACGCATGTCGCCGATCTTCTTGCGCACGGTGTACCAAATCTGCGTCACCGCACCGGGGTCCGAGTTGTCTTTGATCTGGAAAATGATCTGCGCCTCACCCGGCTTGGAATAGCTGCGGATCTTGTCGGCATAAGGCACCTCTTGCAGCGTACGCTCGATCTTGTCGGTCACCTGCTCGGCCACTTGCTCGGCCGTGGCCCCGGGCCAATAAGCCCGCACCACCATGGCACGGAAGGTAAAAGGCGGGTCTTCGTCTTGACCCAACTGGAAATAGGATGCCGCGCCCAGCACCATCAGCACCACCATCAGGTAGCGGGTCAGGGCCGGGTGCTCCAGCGCCCAGCGCGAAAGGTTGAAACGGGTGTTGTCGGTGCTGCTCATGGGATCACCGTGCTGGCGCAGTCGTCGCTGCTGGGGCCATGCTGGGCACAGCGCCATAGACGGTGACTTTTTGCCCTGGTGACAACACATGCACACCTGCACTCACCACCTTTTGCCCCGGCGTGAGCCCAGATACGACGGCCACATCGTTGCCACTCACAGGGCCCAACTGCACCACTTGGCTGTTGACCGTCATGGTGGCTTCATCCAAAACCCACACCGCCGTGCCCTGCGCGTCTTGGCGCAGCGCGCTGGTCGGCAACACCATAGCCTTGGCCGCTGAGCCCGGCAAACCCGCTGTCCGCACATTGAGCGAGGCCCCCAATGGCAAATGGGCCCCGGCATCGAGCGCCAACTTGACCAAGTAGGTGCGTGTTACTGGATCGGCCATGGCGGCCAGCTCTCTGACCTTGCCCTGCACGGTTTGCCCCGTACTGAGGACCGTGGCCTGCATGACTTGACTCGTCTTGAGCCCCATGATGGCCGATTCGGACACAGCAAACACCGCATCGCGCGGGCCATCGTGTGCCAAGCGCAGCACTGGCTGACCGGCTGCCACGACCTGTCCCACCTCGGCCTCAACGGCGGTGACCACGCCTGAATGGCTGGCCGTCAAACGGGCGTAACCCGCTTGGTTGCCTTGCGCTTGCGCCTGCGCTTTGGCCTGGTTCAAGGCCGCATCGGCCGCCTTCAGGCTGGCCTCGCGCCGCTCCAATTCGGCACCGCTGATGAAGTTTTGCGCTTTCAGCGCCTCAAAGCGCTTGAATTCAGCCGCTGCCAGATCGCGCTGACTTTGCGCCGCGCTCACTTGGGCTTGGGCCGCTTGTGCGGCCAGCTGAAAATCTTGCGCATCCACCAACGCCAACAACTGGCCAGCCACCACCCGCTGCCCCGGCTCCGCGGGCCGCTGCACCAATTTACCGCCCACACGAAATCCCAAACGCGACTCGACCCGCGCCCGCACCTCGGCCGAGTACACGCCCTCTGCGCTCAAGTCACTGCTGGCCACGGTGATCAATTTGACCGAGCGCAAAGGCTCCTGTGGCGCATCCGGCTTGGAACACGCCACCAAAGTCGTCAACAGAACGGTAAGAGAGTACAAACAAAATACTCGCCCGGGGGCGAGTGAATTCAAAAAAGTCATGGAAAATCCAGCAAATAATAATGACCAACTGGTTAGTAATCTATTCAAACCGGGTTCGCCTGTCAAGCGACAATAGCCATTGACCATGACAACAGCCCCCCCCATTCAGACGAAAGACTGGCCCCGGATTGAACCGGCAACAACGCCTGCTGCTCAGCCGTGTCTCTCGCTCGTTTGATTTGTCCATTCGGCTTTTGCCCAAAGCACTGCAGGCACCTGTGGCCATCGGCTACCTGCTGGCCCGCGCCACCGACACCGTGGCCGACACCAGCGCCCTGCCCTTGGCCGAGCGTCAAGCGCTGCTTGACCTCATGAAGCAAGCCATCCACACCCCAATGGATGGCAGCGAGCAACACCTTCAACTCCAAATCCATGGCTTGACCCAAGCCTTAGCCGCCCAACAAACCAATCCGCATGAGCGCGCCTTGATGCAGGCGCTGCCCGAGTGCTTGGCTTTGCTGCACACCCTCTCTGAAGCCGACCTAGCCAGCGTGCGAACAGTGCTGGGCCACATCACGCAGGGGCAACAGCAAGACATGACCCTTTTTGGGCGTGGCCCTGAACAGCTGGTGGCCTTGCAAACCGAAACAGACTTGGACCGTTACACCTGGCTGGTGGCCGGATGCGTGGGCGAGTTTTGGACCGAGTTGTGCGGCCGTCACCTGCCCAGCTATGCGCTGTTGCCCCAAGACGAGATGATGCACATCGGCCGCCAATACGGCATGGGCTTGCAACGCTTGAACATCATTCGCGATATGGGCGCCGACTTGGCAGACGGCCGCTGCTACTGGCCGCAAGAGAGTTTGGCGCTGGCGGGCCTGGCGCCCGAATGGCTGGCTGAAGCCGCTCGGTGGCCTGATGAAGCCCCCCCCGACCAGAGCGCAGCCGAACCCTTCAAATTCTGACCCCGCTCTTCACCCAGTGGCTGGACCTCACCCAAGCCCAACTGGCCGATGGCATGCGCTACGCTTTGGCGCTCAAGCCCCTGAGGCTACGACTGGCCAGCGCTCTGCCTGCATTGATCGGTGCGCGTACGTGGCGCTGCTGCGCCAGGCCGGGCCTGCGGCCCTGAACCAGCGCATCAAGATGCCCCGCCACGAGGTCCGCGCCCTGCTTTGTCGCATCGCCTTGGGTCTCGGGTCTGCTGCCGTTCTGGGTAGAGAATTTCGCAAACTGTCCGGCGAGCCCCTGCCGTGATCTGCCGCTTTGGATGCGAGAATCCCAGCCCATGAGCCCGCAAGACTACGTCCAGCAAAAAGCCGCCGCCTCAGGCAGCAGTTTCTATTACGCCTTTTTGTTTTTGCCCCCTGAGCGCCGTGCGGCCATCACCGCCTTTTATGCGTTTTGCCGAGAAGTGGACGACGTGGTCGACGAGATCAAAGACCCCGGCGTGGCCGCTACCAAACTCGCCTGGTGGCAAAAAGAAGTGATGCAAGCCTACGCAGGCCAGCCCAGCCACCCCGTGATGCACGCCCTCATGCCCCTGGCCCCCGCCTTTGGCATCGAGAGCCGTCACCTGATGGCCGTGATCGACGGCTGCCAGATGGACCTGAACCAAACCCGTTACCTGGACTTTCCGGGCCTGACCCAATACTGTCACCTCGTGGCTGGCGTGGTGGGCGAAGTCGCCGCCCGCATCTTTGGCCAGACCGACGAGGCCACCACACAGTACGCCCACAAGTTGGGCCTGGCCTTTCAGATGACCAACATCATCCGCGACGTGGGCGAAGACGCCATGCGCGGGCGCATCTACCTGCCGCTCGACGAGCAGCAACGCTTTGGCGTCAAAGCCAACGAACTGATCCAGCGTGACTACTCAGACCGCTTCACCGCGCTGATGAAGTTCCAGACCGACCGCGCCCATGCGCTGTACGACGAAGCCCTGGCCCTGCTGCCTGCCGCCGACCGCCGCGCCCAAAAACCCGGTCTCATGATGGCCAGCATCTACCGCACACTGCTTTGCGAGATCGAGGCCTCGGGCTTTCAGGTGCTGCACCAACGCATCGCCCTCACGCCGCTGCGCAAACTGTGGCTGGCTTGGAAAATGCAAGCCCTGGGGCGGTTTTAACGCCCTATATGGCTTGTCAATTGGGCCCGACTCAGAAGTTTTACTTCATGCCCCGGGCTTGCGCCTGGGCCGGGCGGGCCAGACAAGCCTCCATCCAGCTTGAGACCGCAGGGTATTGCGCCAGCAGCGCAGCCGCCGGACGCACCCAGCCCACCACGCTGGCCACGCAGACATCGGCCACCGTGAAGCGTTGGGCGGCCAGATGCCCTTGACCCTTGGCTTTTTGGGCTTGCAAGTGGGCGTCCAACACTGCCAAAGGCACTTTCAAGCGGCTTTCGGCTTGATCGGCCAACTCGGGCTTGCGCTGATCGGCGGGCATGGCCACCCGGTGCATCAACACCGTCAAAGCGTCTTTTTCCAGCTCAGACACCGTCCAAAAGCTCCAGCGCAAGGCCTCGGCTTCTTCGCGGGGCGTGGCGGGCGTGATCGACTGGCCATCGGCCTTCCCATGCACGCGGGCGATGTACAAGGCGCAAGCCATGCTCTCCCACACAGTCACAGCGCCATCGGCGCGCTCGTCCACCACCACCGGGATGTGGCCATTGGGGTTGATCGCCAAAA
>JACDQO010000107.1 GCA_015657605.1 Limnohabitans sp.
CCAGGTCTTGCCCTTCCAAAGACGCCGACATGGTCAAGGAGCGCGACTGGGCGTGCAAACCGGCCACGGCAAAAGCCGTCCAAGCCCACAGCAAACCCCAAGCCAGCGTGGCCGGTCCACGTCCCAAAGCACGTCGACGCAGAACCCAGGCCAAAGGGCACGCCAACGCCAATCCAGCGGCATAAAGCGCTGTGGGCCACAAAGCCATTTGTTGCAATTGAAGGGCCACCCCCAAGCACCAAGCCAAGAGGCTCGGCCCCAAAACACGTGCCCAGCCCATGGCCATCATGGGCAGACCTCTTGGACACGCACGGTCAACAGCCCGAGCGCTGTACTGCAGCATCGCTTCACGTCAGCCTCCCTGAATTGGCTGTTTTGGGGTTCGGTGGGTCTGGGCCCACTTGTTTTCACACGCACCGGCCGCCCGCAAACACTGAGAAGGACTCTGGCTTGGATCAAAAAGTGCAGCAGTGCTGGCGCGTGTCTTGCTTGTTTGTAACTGCCCAAGCTGCATTTGTCATGCGTGCAGCCCCTGTTGCGCTGAACGAGATATGTCGATACACGTTGCCCTGCACCACGTCACCCACTACACCTACGACCGTCCCGTTCAACTTGGCCCCCAAGTCATTCGCCTGCGCCCTGCCCCGCACAGCCGCAGCCGCATCCTGAGCTACAGCCTGCAGGTCGAACCCGCAGAGCACTTCATCAACTGGCAGCAAGACGCTTTTGCCAATTACCAGGCGCGCTTGGTGTTACCCAAGAAGACCACCGCCTTCAAAGTCACGGTGGATGTGGTCACCGAAATGGCGGTGTTCAACCCCTTTGACTTTTTTCTGGAGCCCTCGGCCGAAGAAGTGCCTTTCAAGTACGCCGACACGGTGCACGAAGAGCTGCAGTCCTACCTGGTCAAGGACAACAAAACCCCGCTGTTCAAAAAGTACCTGGCCAGCATGGACCGAAAGCGCCAGCGCACCATCGACTTTTTGGTGCAGATCAACCAACGTCTGCACCAAGACATCCGCTACACCATCCGCATGGAGCCGGGCGTGCAAACGCCCGAAGAAACGCTGACCCTGAAAAGTGGCTCATGCCGCGACACGGCCTGGCTCTTGGTGCAACTGTTCAGGCACATGAACATCGCCGCCCGCTTTGTCTCGGGCTATTTGATCCAGCTGGCCCCCGATGTGAAATCGCTCGATGGCCCGAGCGGCACCGAAGTCGACTTCACCGACCTGCACGCCTGGTGCGAGGTGTATTTGCCCGGCGCGGGCTGGATCGGGCTGGACCCGACTTCGGGCTTGCTGGCCGGGGAAGGCCACATTCCGCTGGCCTGCACACCGCAGCCGTCTGCCGCCGCACCGATCGAAGGCCTGATGGACGAAGCCGAGGTCGAGTTCAGCCACGAGATGAAGGTCACCCGCATCCACGAGTCGCCCCGCGTGACCAAGCCTTACAGCGACGCGCAATGGGCACAGGTGCTTGAGCTGGGTGAACAGGTCGATGCGCAACTGGTGGCGCAAGACGTGCGCCTGACCATGGGCGGCGAGCCGACTTTTGTGTCGACCCAAGACCGCGACGGGGCCGAGTGGAACACCGATGCCTTGGGGCCCACCAAGCGGGGCCTGGCCACCGAGCTGGTGCACAAGTTGCGCCAGCAATACGGCCAAGGCGGTTTTTTGCATTTTAGTCAAGGCAAGTGGTACCCGGGCGAGCAGCTGCCGCGCTGGGCGCTGTCCATTACTGGCGCGCCGACGGCACGCCCTGCTGGCAAGACCCGGCTGTTTTTGCGGACGAACGCAAACCCAGCGCCTACACCCGCTTCGACGCGCTGCGTTTCATGCAGGGGCTGACCGAACAATTGGGCCTGCCGGGCGACACCGTGCTGCCGGGCTACGAAGACACCTGGTACTACCTGTGGCGCGAGCGCCGCTTGCCAGTGAACGTAGACCCGTTTGATTCCCGTCTGGACGACGAGATGGAGCGCAACCGCTTGCGCCGCATCTTCAGCCAGGGCCTGGATGCAGCAGTGGGTTATGTGCTGCCGCTGCAACCCCTTGAAACGGCCCAACCCGAACTGGCCGGGCCGCAGTGGCAAACCGGCCGCTGGTTTGTGCGCGACGAGCGCATGTACCTGATGCCCGGCGATTCACCCATGGGCTGGCGTCTGCCGCTGGACTCGCTGCCTTGGGCCGCACCCACAGACCGCGGGCACCTGATTGAGCAAGACCCTTTCGCCCACCGTGTTGACTTGCCTGTAGCCCCCATCACGCTGCAAGCTCGCCACGCCAGCGCAAGGGTGAAGGCTGCCGTTCCCGCCAAGTTTCAGTCCGATCCATCCGTCGTACGCACCGCCTTGTGTGTGGAAGTGCGCGACCCGAACCGGGCCAACGGCCCCAAAGCCGAGGCAGATGCCATGGTCAAGGGCGAAAAGTCTGGCGCAAAATCCGGCGTGCTGTACGTCTTCATGCCGCCGCTGGCGCGCCTCGAAGACTACCTGGCACTGGTCAGTGCCGTCGAAGCCACGGCGCGCCAGCTGGGCATGAAGATCGTCTTGGAAGGCTACCCACCACCCCGCGATCCGCGTCTCAAACTGTTGCAAGTCACGCCCGACCCCGGTGTGATCGAGGTCAACATCCACCCGGCCCACAATTGGACCGAGCTGGTTCAGCATACCGAGTTTTTGTACCAAGCCGCTTTTGAGACGCGCCTGTCGGCAGAAAAATTCATGACCGATGGCCGCCACACCGGCACCGGTGGCGGCAACCACATGGTGATGGGCGGGGCCACACCCGCCGACAGTCCGTTTTTGCGCCGCCCCGAATTGCTGGCCAGCCTGGTTCTGTATTGGCACAACCACCCGAGCCTGAGCTATTTGTTCAGCGGCATGTTCATTGGCCCCACCAGCCAGGCCCCGCGAGTGGACGAGGCGCGCAACGACCAGGTCTATGAACTGGAAATTGCCCTGCGCGAGATCGTTCGCCATCGGCAAAACCATGGCGAGGACATGCCGCCATGGACCGTTGACCGCAGCCTGCGCAACATCCTGATTGACGTGACGGGTAACACCCACCGCAGTGAGTTTTGCATCGACAAGATGTATTCCCCCCGACAGCAGCACCGGTCGCCTGGGCCTGCTGGAACTGCGTGCGTTTGAGATGCCACCGCACGCCCGCATGAGCATCGTGCAACAGCTTTTGCTGCGCGCCTTGGTGGCGCGCTTTTGGGACACGCCTTATGCCGCCCCCGTGACGCGATGGGGCACCGAGCTGCACGACCGCTTCATGCTGCCGCACTGGATCCACAAAGACTTTGACGACGTACTGACCGAACTTGGCGATGCGGGCTTTCACTTTGACCCGAGCTGGTTCGCGCCGCATTTTGAATTCCGCTTCCCGCTGGTCGGACAAGTCAAGGTCGATGGCGCGGTGGTGACGCTGCGCAATGCCTTGGAACCCTGGCACGTCATGGGCGAAGAAAGCAGCGCGGGCGGCACCGCCCGTTATGTGGACTCGTCGCTGGAACGCATCGAGGTGCATGTGAGCGGCATGAACCCGGCGCGCCACACGGTGACCGTGAACGGCCATCCCCTGCCTCTGCAACCCACCGGCGTGGTGGGCGAATACGTGGCCAGCGTGCGCTACAAAGCCTGGAACCCGCCCTCTTCACTTCACCCGAGCATCGGCGTGCACGCGCCCCTCACAGTGGACCTGGTGGACACCTGGATGAAGCGCTCGCTGGGCGGCTGCCAATACCATGTGGTGCACCCCGGTGGCCGCAGCTACGACAGCTTCCCGGTCAATGCCTACGAGGCCGAAAGCCGCCGCCTCGCCCGCTTCTTCCGCATGGGCCACACCCCCCGGGGCGATGAAACAACTGCCGGCCCTGCAACCCAACGGCTTGCTGAACGCCAGCCCGGAGTTCCCTTACACACTGGACTTGCGGCGCTGTGGATCAACGACAATGAAGCGATGAATGGGCCTTCTCACTCACCGAACGACAAGCACGAAGCTCACGCCATGACCTGGCTGGCCATTCAGCAAGAGCGTGCACCCGTGGGCCATTGGGACGAGCTGCGCGGCGCGGTGACACGCCCGTCAAACACCAGGCCAGCCCCTGGCAGCACCGACCGTCAGCGGCCTGTGGCAGGGCTTCATCGACCCGCTGAACAAGTCGGCCCAGGCCCGCGAAGCCGACTTGAACAGCCGAATGCAACACTTGCAGCGGCAAGTGCGCGACAACGGCATCACCTACAACGTGTATGCCGCCGCCGATCAGCCGCAACGCCCCTGGTCGCTCGATTTGTTTCCCCTCATGCTGAGCCACAAAGACTGGCAGCAAATCGAATCGGGCGTGCTGCAGCGCATGCAGCTGCTGGAAAACATCATGGCCGATGCTTATGGGCCGCAACAACTTGTGCGCAGTGGCCAGCTGCCCGCTGCTCTGGTGCAAGGCCACCCCGCGTATTTGCCCGCCATGCAGGGTGTGGCTCCAGTGGGTGGGCGGTTTTTGTCCTTGGCCGCGTTTGATTTGGCGCGTGGGCCAGATGGCCTTTGGTGGCTGCTGTCGCAGCGCACACAAGCGCCTTCGGGTTTGGGCTACTTGCTGGAAAACCGGCAGATCGTGTCGCGGCAGTTTCCGCAAGCCTTTGAGACCCTGCCCGTGCAACGCTTGGCCGAGACCTACCGCACGCTGATCGACGGCATCAAGGCCAGAAGCCCAGCGGGTGCCTCGGCGCACATCGCGCTGCTGACCCCCGGCCCCTACAACGAAACTTATTTCGAACACGCTTACTTGGCCCGCTATCTGGGCCTGAGTCTGGTGCAAGGCAACGACCTGACGGTGCGCGACCAAAAGCTGTACCTCAAAACCCTGCAAGGCCTGCAGCCCGTGCACGGCTTGCTCAAACGCGTGGACGACGATTGGCTGGACCCGCTGGAGCTGCGCGCCGAGTCCACCTTGGGTGTGCCGGGCCTGCTGCAGGCGGTGCGCAGCGGCAAGGTCTTGGTGGCCAACACACCCGGCTCGGGTTTTTTGGAATCGAATGCGCTGCTGGGCTTCATGCCGGCCCTGGCCAAAACCCTGCTGGACCAAGCGCTGGTGTTGCCCGCCATCCCCAGCTGGTGGTGCGGCGAAGCCGCTGCGCTCCAAGACGTGTTGCCCCGCATCCCCAGCTGCGTCATCAAACCCACTTACCCGCACCACACCGACCGCCAAAGCTTGAGCC
>JACDQO010000017.1 GCA_015657605.1 Limnohabitans sp.
CTGGACCCGGCCGCCCCTGGTGAAACTGCCGAGCGCTGGGGCTATGCCAACGCCCATGGCGAGCACGACCCAAGTTTGGGCGAGATCGGCGTGATCAGCAGCGTGACGCAAGCGTTTTGCGGCGACTGCAACCGCGCCCGCCTGTCCACCGAAGGCCGCCTGTATTTGTGCCTGTTTGCCAGCCAAGGCTATGACCTGCGCCAGCTGCTGCGTGACCCAACACAAAGCGACCACACGCTGGCCCAGACGGTGGACGCCATCTGGCGCGGGCGTACTGACCAATATTCGGTGCTGCGCAGCCTGCGCGGCCCCGACACCACCAGCGGCCCCGGCCGCCGGGTGGAAATGAGCTACATCGGAGGCTGAACGCCATGAACCACAACACACCGGGCATCACCGGCCTCATCCTCGCAGGTGGGCGCGGCTCCCGCATGGGCGGCACCGACAAAGGTTTGCAAAACTTCCACGGCCTGCCCTTGGCTTTGCAAACCTTGATGCGCTTGCAGGTGCAAAGCCTGCCGCTGCAAGAAGTGATGATCAACGCCAACCGCAACCTGGCGGCCTATGAATCGCTGGGTGTGGCCGTTTGGCCAGACAGCATCGACGGTTTTGCGGGTCCTTTGGCAGGTTTTTTGACGGGCCTTGAGCGCTGCGAAACGCCGCTCTTGCTCACCGTGCCTTGCGACTCGCCGCTGTTTCCGCTCGATCTGGTGGAGCGTCTGGTAAAGGCCCTGCACGACCAAGACGCCGACATGGCCATGGCCGCAGCCCCGGAAGCCGATGGCACGGTACGCCCTCAACCGGTGTTTTGCTTGCTCAAGCTAGATTTACTCGAAAGTCTGGTCAAGTTCACGCAAAGCGGTGGCCGCAAGATCGATGCGTGGACCGCTCAACACCGCTGCGCGATCGTGCCTTTTGACTTGCCTGGCGACAGCCCGCATGCTTTTTCCAACGCCAACACGCTGGCCGAACTGCAGCAACTCGAATCCCTTTGAAATATGCCGCACGGCAGCGCCGTACCCCATCGCCATTGCCATCGCCATTGCCATGACCACCCCAGCCCTGTCCCTTGATCAGATCGCCGAACGCCTGCAAGGCTACGACCCGCAGGCCTTGTCGGCCACTCAGGTCAACGCGTTTTTGGCCCAACTGGTGCAGCCGGTGCGCGAACAAGAAACCGTGCCGCTGATGCAGGCGCATGGCCGCATCCTGGCGCAAGACGTTGTCTCGCCCATCAGCGTGCCACCACACGACAACTCGGCCATGGACGGCTACGCCCTGCGCGGCGCTGAACTGCAAGCCGGACAAGTGACGAACTTCAAGGTCGTGGGCACCGCCTTTGCTGGTGCGGCTTGGCAGGGCTCGGTTCAAGCGGGTGAATGCGTGCGCATCATGACCGGGGCCATCATGCCCGCCGGACTGGACACTGTGGCCCCGCAAGAGCTGGTGAAAACCGAAGGCGACACTGTGCAGATCCCCTCTGGACTGCTGCAGTCAGGCGACAACCGCCGTCTGTTGGGCGAAGACCTGATGGCAGGCCAAGCCGCTTTGTCAGCCGGAGCGCGTTTGACACCCGCCGCCTGCGGCCTGCTGGCCAGCCTGGGGCTGCCCACCGTCAGCGTTTGGCGCAGGCCCAAGGTGGCCTATTTTTCAACCGGCGACGAGATTTTGAGCCTGGGCGAAGCGCCCCGGGAAGGCGCGGTGTACGACAGCAACCGCTACACCGTGGCGGGCCTGGTGCAGGCGTTGGGCTGCGAGCTGATCGACATGGGCGTGGTGCGCGACGAGCCCGCCGCGCTGGAACAGGCTTTCAGAGATGCCGCCGCGCAAGCCGATGCCGTCATCACCAGCGGCGGGGTGAGCGTGGGTGAAGCCGACCACACCAAGGCCATGATGAAAAAACTGGGCGATGTGGCGTTTTGGCGCATCGCCATGCGCCCCGGCCGCCCCATGGCGGTGGGCCGCATCACGCAAGGCGAGCGCTCGGCCGTGCTGTTTGGCCTGCCGGGTAACCCGGTGGCGGTGATGGTGACCTTTGCCGCCTTTGTGCGCCCTGCCCTGCAACAACTCATGGGCTGGCAAGCGCCTGCTTTGCCCCTGCTCAAAGCCAAGAGCCTTGAGGCGCTGCGCAAAAACCCCGGCCGCACCGAATACCCAGCGCGGCATCGTCAGCACCTAACGCCC
>JACDQO010000108.1 GCA_015657605.1 Limnohabitans sp.
AAACCGGTTGCACCGTTGGCGCAAAGGCAGGGCGACAGGCCCCACAAAGAACCCACTTTCTCACCCGCTTGACGGGCCGGACGCATCAGCCACCAAGCCCAAGGCAACAGCACCGCGCTGGCACCCAAGATGCGGGCCAGCGCAATGTCCAGAGGCAACAAACCCCGCGTTGCAGACGCGCGCGCAATGACAATGAAACCGGTCCAGATGAGCACCGTGATGACCGCAGAAGCCAGCCCCACGGTTTTTGAAGAAAATCGCATGGTCCGAATCATAGTGCCCCGAGGGCGACACCCCGGTCCACGGGTGGGGGCGGGTTAGACTCACCCGATGACCTTGACCCGTCCCTCTCAGCCTTGGACAACGCTCAAGCCATGGGGCCTTGGGGCTTTGCTGATGGCCGCTTTGGGTGCATCCCAGACCGCGTCTGCAACAGCGGCCACAACGACCACAACAACGGAAGAAAGCGCAGCCCCAACGGGCCGTGCACCCCAAGCCGATCTGCCCCCCGGCATTTTGAAAATCTTGCGCCAAGCGCAGGTGCCCCCATCGGCATTGAGTGTCTTGATCGCGCCTTTGCGTGCCGACGCCAAAGGCTCGCAAGCCGCGGCACCGCGTTTGTCCCACCATGCCCAAAGCAGCGTCAACCCGGCCTCGGTCATGAAGCTGTTCACCACTTACGCAGGCCTGAGCCTGCTCGGGCCTGAGCACACTTGGCGCAACCGCATCTACACCGATGGCACCGTGCGCGACGGTGTGCTGCAAGGCAACCTGATTGTGCGAGGCAGCGGCGACCCCAAATTGGTGGTCGAGCGTCTGCAAGATCTGCTCAAGCAAGTGCAAGCCGCTGGCGTGCGGGAGGTGCGGGGTGACATCGTGCTGGACCGCAGCGTGTTTGATGTGCGCGAGCGCAGCGAACCGTTTGATGACGAGCCTCTGCGCCCTTACAACGTGGGGCCCGATGGCTTGCTGCTCAACTTCAAAGCCGTGATTTACACCTTCACACCCGACCCGGCCAATGGCCAGGTGCAGGTGCGCTTTGAGCCCCCGTTGGCGGGTCTGTCGGTCACCAGTAAGTTGCCTTTGACCTCAGCCCCTTGCACCGACTGGCGACGCCAATTGCAGGCCGATTTCAGCCAGCCGCTGCAGGTTCGGTTTGCCGGAGGCTACCCCGGCAGTTGTGGCGAGCGGGAATGGCCCGTGGCTTTTCCGGACCCCGCCCAATACGCCCCGCGTGTGTTGCAGGCCCTGTGGGCTGGCGTGGGCGGGCAACTGAGCGGACAGGTGCGCTACGGCGCACGCCCAGCCCAAGCCCGTTTGCTGGTGGATGCACCCTCCTTGCCGCTGTCGGAAGTGATCAAGGACATCAACAAGTTTTCCAACAACGTGATGGCCCAGCAGTTGTACCTGTCGCTGTCGAGCGAACTGGGAGCACCCGGGCGCTTTGAAGCCTCACGTCTTCGCTTGTCGCAGTGGTGGCGGCATGGCTTTCCCGCCCAAAGCGAACCGGTGCTGGACAACGGCTCCGGCCTGTCGCGCAGCGAGCGCAGCACGGCGCAAGCCTTGACCGCCTTGTTGCAGGCAGCCCATGCGGGGCCACATGCCCAGGCGTTCACCGACTCCTTGGCGGTGGCGGGCGTGGACGGTACAGCCGCTCGCCTGAAAGACCGCAATCCCCAATCGCCTGTGATCGGGAATGCCTGGCTGAAAACCGGATCGCTGCGCGATGTGGCCTCGGTGGCCGGGTATGTGCAGGGCCAAAGTGGCCAGCGCTACACCTTGGTCGCGGTGCTGCACCACCCCAACGCCCACCAAGCGCGGGCCGCACTCGACCAATTGCTGGAGTGGACGGTGCGCGACATGGACTCGACCACGGCCAGCCGCCGAGCCCGCGTAAGCCTTGACCGCAACGCCGCACAGCGCGGCGCAACGCGCTAAAACCTCAAAGGCAAATCTCTGCAAAGGACTTGGACCATGAATTTGATCGACTGGGTGGGCTCTGTGGCCGCCTTTCTCACCACGGCCAGCTTCATACCGCAGGCTTGGCAAACTTTTCGCACCCGCGACGTGAGCGGCATCTCGCTGGGCATGTACAGCCTGTTCACCTCAGGGGTGGCGCTGTGGCTGGTCTACGGCATCTTGATGGTGGCCTGGCCCATCATCATCGCCAACGTCATCACCACCAGCTTGGCGCTGATGATTTTGGTGATAAAGCTGCGGTACCGCTGAGCTTCAAGGGATACCGGTAAATGGGTATTAACCCCATGGCTCACAAGGGATACAAGCCTTAGGATTTATCGAAATCGCACGGTCGTTCGATTTTACAAATCAAAAGGAGACTCCCATATGGCATCTTTCAAACTCAGTCTTTCCCTCATCAGCGCTGCTGCACTTCTTGCCGCTTGCGGTGGCTCCGATCCGGTCAACGGCTCACTGATTGACGCGCCATCAACTTTGGCAACATTGACCAAAGCCCAACTTGATGCAAGTGGGTTGATCGCCCTGAGCGGCCCCGCAAAATGCGATGTCAAGCTCGTCAGTCTCAATTACGTGACGCCCGGTGCCAAAGGCGAATCGTCCAACGCATCCGGTGTTTTGCTATTACCTACGGGAGCAGGTTGCACGGCTGCAGCCCCACTGGTGGCCTACGCAAAAGGGACAGATGTGCAAAAACCACGCACACTGGCCAATCCGCTCGATGGAGAAACTGGCCTATTGGCCGCCATGTACGCAGGCCAAGGCTACGCCGTCGTGGCCACCGACTACCTGGGCTTTGCCAAGTCCAACTACAGCTACCACCCTTATTTGCACGCTGACTCCCAAGCCACCTCCGTCATCGATTCCATCCGTGCTGCACGCAACGCCGTGTCGTCCCAAGGTGGCAGCCTCAATGGCAAAGTCATGCTGACGGGTTACTCTCAGGGCGGTCATGCTTCCATGGCAGCTCACCGCGCCATAGAAAAAGACCTGGCCTCCGAAATCAATGTGGTCGCTGGCGCCCACTTGGCAGGTCCTTACAACTTGTCTGGCTCCATGAAATTGCCCGATGCCATTGCGGGTTACCAGTTCTTTGTGCCTTACCTTGTCACCGCCTGGCAAAAGATTTATGGCAATTTGTACAGCGATGTCAAAACCGCCTTCAAAGCACCTTATGCCGAGTGGGTTGAAAGCCTTTTACCCAACCCGACTCTCAACTACACCACCTTGGTGACCACTGGCAAATTGCCTGGCATCAATGGCGAGACGCCCAATCAGGCCCGTGACGCCTTGTTTCAGCCTGCATTCACCAGCGACATCTTGACCAACCCCAACAACCCCACTTTCTTGGCGGCCAAAAAGAACGACCTGCTGGATTGGTCTCCAAAGTCTCAAACCATGCTCTGCAGCGGCAGTGGTGACCCCACTGTGCCCCAGGCCATCCACCAAAACGTCATGAAAGCCGCGTTTGACGCCAAGGGGCTGACGAACGTGTCCTCGGTCGATGTTCACCCGCTCATTGTTCAAACTTATGGGCCCATCACCATGGCCAACATCGCCAACTACCACGGCACTTATGCCCCACCGTTTTGCCACGCAGCGGCCAAATCGCTGTTTGACGCGATGAAGTAACCGCTCAAACACCACCACAAGGCCCGCGTCATGCGGGCCTTTTTTTTCAAACTGACAAAAGACTCAAGCCGCCGCCCGCTGCAGCCGATCCCGCACGCCTTCCCACTCGGGCGTGTCGGGCGGCAGTTGCACCCAAATTTGGGTCACAGCTCTGGCATCCAGATCGCGCAGCACGCCAAACAAATCGTGCGCGGCCTGCTCGGCGCTTTGCGGCTGGGCACGCCACACAACACCGGCACCGTCGCTGCCACTCGGTCGTTCTTTGGACCACAAGCCCAGGTTGTTGGCATGCGGTCCCAAGGCCTGCAGTTTGGCGGTGATGTCTTGCGCCGTCATCAGGCGCACCTTGGCGCGGGGCGCGTAATGGGATTCAAGCGTGCCCGATGCACGGGGCGCGGCCTGGCCGCTGACCTCCTGTGGGGCGTCCTTGCCCCGAACCGCGCGGCCACACGCGGCTTCGATCTGCACCCGCGTGATGTGTCCCGGGCGCAGCAAAACGGGCTCGCCCCGGGTGCAGTCGATGATGGTGGACTCGATGCCCACCTCGCAGTCACCGCCGTCCAGAATCAACAAATCGGAGCCCAACTCGGACTGCACATGCGCAGCGGTGGTCGGACTGACTCGGCCAAAGCGGTTGGCACTGGGGGCCGACACACCCAACACGCCCAGCGGCAAGCCCGCTTGCAACAAAGCTTGTGCCACAGGGTGCGAGGGGCAGCGCAAACCGATCGAGTCTTGCCCCCCGGCCGAAGCCGTGGCCACACCGCTTTGGCGCGGCAAGATCAAAGTGAGCGGACCAGGCCAAAACGTCTGCAAGAGCTTTTGTGCAAAGTCGGGCACCTGCGCTGCAAACAACGGCACTTGATCCTGGCTGGCCACATGCACGATCAGCGGGTGGTCTGACGGGCGACCCTTGGCCACAAAAATTTTGGCCACCGCCGCATCGTCGGTGGCGTTGGCGGCCAAGCCGTACACGGTCTCGGTGGGCAGGCCAACCAACTGGCCGTCACGCAGCGCTTGCGCCGCCTGCGCGATGTGGGCCTCGTTGGCACTCAGGATCATGGTGGTCTTTAAAACGCTTGAATGCCGAGCAAGGCCGCCGCTTGCAAGGCGGTGGTCCGCACGGCCTCAGGCGAGGCACCCGTGATGTTCAGGTGGCCCATCTTGCGGCCGGGGCGGGCTGACAACTTGCCGTACAGGTGCAAGTGCGTGCCGGGCAGCGCCAGCACCTGGCCCCAGGCGGGGCTGGTCGGCCCCTTGCCTGTGGGCGTGACTTCGGGCCACAGATCACCCAGCAGGTTGAGCATGATGGCGCTCGAATGCTGACGCGGCTGCGTGAGCGGCAAACCCGCCAAGGTGCGCACCTGCAGCTCGAACTGCGACTGGTCGCAGGCATTCATGGTGTAGTGGCCACTGTTGTGCGGGCGCGGGGCCATTTCGTTGACCACCAGCTGGCCGCCTTCGAGCAAGAAGAATTCCACGCAGAGCACGCCCACGTAGTGAAGGCCTTCGGCAATCGCGCGGGTCGCGGCCACGGCTTGCGCCGCCACGTCGGCCGGCACGGCACCTTCGTACACGCTGGTCACGGCCAAAATGCCATCGCGGTGCAAGTTCAGTTGCACCGGAAAATTCACCATCTGCCCGTCGGCACCACGCGCCACGATGACCGAGCATTCGGCCTGCAGCGGCAGCATTTTTTCAAGCACGCAGGGCACGCCCTTCAGCTCTGTCCAAGCCGCGGCCAATTCTTCGCGGGTCTTGACGCGGATCTGGCCC
>JACDQO010000109.1 GCA_015657605.1 Limnohabitans sp.
GGAAAATCCACGCAGGGTCATGACCTTCATGAATGCGTTAGCGGCCTCTTCGATGGCACGCTGGTATTCTTGGCTGGCTTCTGGCGTCATGTCGACCTCTTGGTTTGGATGTATTGATTGACCCATCCTCAACGCAACAGATCGCGCCTTCGATGACACGATTTGTGTGGAAATGTTACAAATTTGTCAAAATACTTTGACCTGCACGCCAACCACTGGCCAAACTGGCCGTCAACAGGTAACCTCCAGTTGGGGCTTCCCAGTCCAACATTTCACCCGCACAGTAGACGCCCGGACGGCAAAGCACCATCAATTCGGGGCTCAAGGCCTCCAAGGCAACCCCTCCTGCTGTGCTGATCGCTTCGGCCACTGGGCGCGCTTGCTTCAAATGCAGCTTTAAATTCTTCAAGTTCAAGGCCAAAGCTTGTGGATCGGCCAATTGCTCGGGGGTACACAGCTCGTGGACCAAGCCCATCTTGACGCCATCCAGCCCCAAGCGACTTTTCAAATGGCTCGACAAGCTCTTGCTGCCTCGGGGCCAAGCCACCTCGGCCAGCACTTGCTCGAGAGTCTTGTGGGGCAGCAAATCCAGCACCAGATGGGCTGCGCCTCGGTTCAAGTCTTCGCGCAAATGGGCGCCCGCCGCGTAAATCAGGCTGCCCTCTACGCCCGTGCCGGTGACCACAAACTCGCCTTGCCTTGAAAACCTGGGCCGGTGCATCCATGGCTTGATCGGAACCCGCATCCACCCGCAAAACCACTGATTCAAAGGGTGGCCCGAAAACTTGGTTCTGAAAAAATCGGTCCACCCCAGGCCCTCTCGGCCCTGCACATCGAAACCACAATTGGTCGCTTGCAAGGGCACCACGGCCACCCCTTGTTCGGCCAAAACCGGAACCCATGCTCCGTCAGAACCCAAATGTGGCCAACTGGCGCCCCCCAAAGCCAACAAAGTGGCTTGGGCTTGAACCCGGTGAAAGCCGTTCGTGCCTGTCGGCTCGAAAACCAAATGATTTTCCGCCCAACCCAGCCAACGGTGCCGCATGTGAAACAGCACCGGCACGCCTGACGGAGGGTGTCGCAAGCGGTGCAACCAGGCCCGAAGCAAAGGTGCGGCTTTCATTTCTTCTGGAAAGACGCGGCCAGACGATCCAACAAAGGTCTTGACCCCCAAACCATGGGCCCAATCTCTGATGGCCTGCGCATCCATGGCATCCAGCCATGAACCCACAGGCGCTTCGCGATGACCAAAACGTGTCCGAAACAGCTCGCTGGGCTCTGCATGCGTCAAATTCAAGCCCCCTTTGCCGGCCAACAAAAATTTGCGCCCCACCGAAGGCATGGCATCAAACAAATGCACCGAGACGCCGGCCCGAGACAACACTTCGGCAGCCATCAAGCCTGCGGGGCCGCCCCCCACAATGGCCACATCGACGCACAGCAAAGGGGTTTCAACAAAATCGGGGGGCGGGTTCGTAAGGGTCATCGGCGGGAAGCTAGACCTCGTCACTACAAGGAACGAGAGCGGCGGGTTTCTGTCAAAATAGACGCAACTTTAGCCGCAACTACATTGTTCATAAGGAAAAGGCCATGGCCAGCGATTTGATCAAACACATTACCGACGCCACATTTGAAGCCGACGTGCTTCAGGCCAGCCAACCCGTGGTGGTTGATTTTTGGGCCGAATGGTGCGGCCCCTGCAAAATGATTGCCCCCATCCTCGACGAAGTGGCCACGGCCTACGAGGGCAAATTGCAAATCACCAAAATGAACGTAGACGACAACCGCGATATCCCCGCCAAATTCGGTATTCGCGGCATCCCCACACTCATGATCTTCAAAGGCGGTCAGCTCGCTGCCACCAAAGTGGGTGCCATGAGCAAGTCCCAATTGACCGCATTCATCGACCAGCAACTGGCTTGATGCGCGCATGCCGTCCAGCAGTGCTCGGACGTGCCCCCCCGCAACCGGGCCTTGATGGCCCGGTTTTTTGTTTTCAAGGCCGCACGAAAACCTGTCATAATTTCCAGCAGGCAACCCGAACACGGGACAGCGCCAAGACTGCCGGAAGCACAAGCCCCTGACCCCGGGCGGCATCCGGTTCAGAACATTCCACCCGCTTATCTCCTAAAACGGTTCACAACGAACCGATTTGCCACAGGCCCCATCCCATGCATTTGAACGAACTCAAGGCACTTCACGTGTCCGAACTCCTGAAGCAAGCCGACACGCTCGAAATCGAGAACACCGGCCGCATGCGCAAGCAGGAACTGATGTTTGCCATCATCAAAAAACGCGCCAAAGCGGGCGAACAGGTGTTTGCAGATGGCGTGCTGGAATCTTGCCGGATGGTTTTGGCTTTTGCGCAGCCCTGACTCCAGCTACACCGCCAGCACCGACGACATCTACATCAGCCCCAGCCAGGTAAGGCGTTTCAACCTGCACACCGGCGACATGATCGAAGGCGAAGTGCGCATCCCCAAAGACGGCGAGCGCTACTTTGCCCTGACCAAGCTCGACCAAGTCAACGGTGACTTGCCAGAGAACAACAAACACAAGGTGATGTTCGAGAACTTGACGCCTTTGTTCCCCAAAGAGCAGATGCGTTTGGAGCGAGACATCAAGGGTGAAGAGAACATCACCGCCCGCGTGATCGACATCATTGCGCCCCTGGGCCGTGGCCAGCGCGCCTTGATCGTGGCGCAGCCCAAGTCGGGCAAGACCGTCATGATGCAGCAGATCGCTCACGCCATCACCGCCAACTACCCCGATGTGCACCTGATGGTGTTGCTGGTGGACGAGCGCCCGGAAGAAGTGACCGAAATGCAGCGCAGCGTGCGCGGCGAAGTGATCTCCTCGACCTTTGACGAACCCGCATCGCGCCACGTGCACGTGGCCGAATGGTGATCGAACGCGCCAAGCGCTTGGTGGAATTGAAAAAAGACGTGGTGATCTTGCTCGACTCGATCACCCGCCTGGCC
>JACDQO010000110.1 GCA_015657605.1 Limnohabitans sp.
TCCTGCCGGTGGTACACCATCAGGCCATACACCTCGGCCAAGGCGCGCAATTCTGGGGGCAGCGCTACACCGTCCGCAGACGGGTTCTTGCTGCGCCAATGGTTGATGGCGGCTTCGATGTCGGTGATGTGGATGCCGGCCATGCTGGGTTGGTGAAGTCAGGGAGGGCGATCATAGCCCCAATGTCCGCACTCAGCGTTCAGGAGCCTGCAACCCCCGCAAGCGCTCTCGGGCATGGCGCAAGCGCACATCCACAATCGACGCCTCAATGTGCTCCCCCGGCTGCAATCGGCCTTTCAGGGCCACCTCTTGTGCCGCCCTGAAACGGTCGACGGCGCCTGGCCAATCGAGTCGTGCGGCCTGGGCTTCGCCAGCGGCTCGCAAGGAGGCCAAGGCCTGGCCTTGCAACAACAACAAAGCCGACAGCCGGTCCCAAGCCTGGGCATCCAATGGGGTTTGCTGCACCACTTGGCGCAACTGGGCCATCACCGGCGGCACCAGCGCATGTCCTGGCAAACGCTGCAACACCTGCGCCAAAGCCATCAACTCGGGGCGTTGCCAAGTCTGCTGGCCAGCTTCTGGCGTCAAAAATGGCAACGCCTGAGCCGGGTTATCTTGTCGCTCTGCGACCTCGGCCTGCAGCAGCCGCCACCAGCGCTGCGCCGCCGCATAAGAGGGCAGGTGGCGCTGCGATTGAACCAGTGCACCCAAGGCCTGCACATGGCGCTGGGTGGCTGCCGCATCGCGCAACAACAGATGGGACAAACTGGCCGCATACAAGGCTGCGGCTTGGTCGGCTGCCGAAGCCGTGTTGGGCAAAGCAGCTGGGCCCTGGATCCAAGCCTTGAGCGCATCCGGACTGCTTTGCGACAGCACCCGCGCTCTGGCGGCCATCATGGCGTGGGCCATGTCGGGCAAGGGCTTGGGCCCGGCCAGGTTCAACTGCTGGCGCGCCTGCATGTCGGCCATGCGTTCGGTCGTCAAAGGGTGGCTGCGCAGGTAGGGGAATGCCCCGCTGTCGTTCAGCCCCGCCGCTTGTTGCAGCTTGGCAAACATGCTGACGAAACCACCGGGGTCATAACCAGCGTCCACCAAAATGCCATAGCCCACCCGGTCGGCCTCGCGCTCCATGTCGCGGGTGTAACTCAATTGATTTTGAATCGCGGCAGCCTGTCCTCCCACAATCAGGGCTTGCGCCGCCTGCGGACTTTTGCTGGCCGCCAAAGCACCCAAAATCATCGACCCCACCACCCAAGGCGTCATCTTGGACTGGTCACTCATGCCGCGTGCAATGTGCCGCTGCGTGACGTGGCTCAGCTCGTGGGCCAGCACCGACGCCAACTCGTCGGCCGTGCTCACCACCGCCATCAGCCCCAAGTGAACTCCCAAATACCCCCCCGGCAATGCGAAGGCGTTCACCGAACGGTCGCGCCCCAACAAAATGCGCCAAGCAAAGCGTTCTTGCAACTCTGCAGACAACTCACCGCGCGCCACAGCGGCCCGCACCAAGGGCGCCCAAAGCTGCTGGACGTACTCGTCCAGCACCGCATCTTCCAGGTAATCCGGGTCACGAAACAACTCGCGCGCGATGCGGTCGCCCAACTGGCGCTCGGCGCTCAAAGAGATGCTGTCACCATCACCCAAGGCAGGAAGGCCGGTGTTTTGTGCCCAAGACGCACCCGTGCTCACCGACATGGCCAAAGCCAAGCCGAGTGCCCATTGATACCGACAGTCTGGGAGTTTCAAAGCGATCCATGTCATTGACAAGACCCGTATGATGCACGCTTGTGAAGAACCTGTCGCCCACCCCGAAATCACGCGCATGACCCACGATGCTCTGACCCATTTTGATGCCCAAGGCCAAGCCCACATGGTCGATGTCGGCCACAAAGTCTCCACCCGGCGTGTGGCCGTGGCCCGGGGCCGAATCACCATGCTGCCCGGCACCTTGGAACTGATCACCTCTGGCTCCGCCAAAAAGGGCGATGTGTTGGGGATCGCCCGCATCGCCGGCATCCAGGGCGCCAAAAAAACCAGCGACCTGATTCCTTTGTGCCACCCGATCGGCTTGACGCGGGTGGCTGTTGACTTCGACATCGAACCCACCACATGCAGCGTGGCCTGCACCGCCACCGCTGAAGTCAATGGCCAGACCGGCGTGGAAATGGAAGCCCTGACGGCCGTGCAGGTCGCGCTGCTCACGATCTACGACATGTGCAAAGCCGTGGACCGGGGCATGACCATCACCGACGTGAAGCTGCTCGAAAAGCACGGGGGCAAGTCGGGCAGCTTTGTCGCGGGCACCTGAGTTGGCCCTTCAGGTGGGGCTGGCCAACGCGCTCACTCGGCCTTGATATTGGCCGATTTGACGACGCCCGCGTAACGCGACAAATCACGCGCCATGTCGCGGCCAAACTTTTCAGGACCGCCGGGGCTGGCGGTGATGCCCAAGGTGTTCAGACGCTCGCGCACGGCCGGGTCGTTCAGCACCGCGTTCAACTCGTTGTTGAGCCTCTCGACGATGGCACGCGGGGTTTTGGCCGGTGCCAGCAAGCCCACCCAGGAGTTGATGTCGAAATCGTTCAGACCCGCCTCAATGAAGGTGGGCACGTCCGGCAAAGAAGGGGCGCGTTGGGCGCTCGACACCGCCACCGCGTACAGCTTGCCCGATTTGACGTGTGGGAAAGCACCCGCCACAGCGGTGTAGACCAAAGGAATATTGCCGCCCAGCACATCGGTCAAAGCCTGGCCACCGCCTTTGTAGGGAATGTGGACCAAGTTGGCACCGGTGCGCTGCTTGAGCAATTCACCCGCCAGGTGGGGCGTGCCGCCCGTACCCGAGGTGCCGTACGACAGGCCGCCCGATTGGGTTTTGGACAGGGCGATCACTTGCTGCAGTGTCTTGGCGGGCACGCCGGGGTGCGACACCAAAATCAAAATCGCATCGCCGATCTTGCCGATCGGAGCGAAGTCTTTGGCGGTGTCAAAACCGACTTTGGGAAACACATGGGGGTTGATCACCATGGTGCCGTCAAAA
>JACDQO010000111.1 GCA_015657605.1 Limnohabitans sp.
CATCGCGTCGTGGCCTGCGCCGCTGGGTAACTTGAACAGCGGCACACCCAGAGCGCGCACGGCGCGTTCCCAATGCGCTTGCCACTCGGGGGCGCTGGGGGCGGCGGCTGCGCTCATGGTCAGCTCGGTTTTGACACGCACGCCACGGCGTTCAGCAATTTGGTCAAGTTGGCTCATCACATCGGCCACCAGCGCGTCGCGTTGCGCATCGGTGGGCGCGCGCATGTCCAGGCTGAACAGGCAGCGGCCGGGCACCACGTTGATCGAGCCATTGGGCACTTGCAGCTGGCCCATGGTGGCCACACTGTCGCCGTCTTTCGCGGCGCGTTGCTCCATGTACAGCGCCAATTCGGCCACGGCGCAGGCCGCGTCGCGGCGGCGGTCCATGGGTGTGGTGCCTGCGTGGCTGGCGGTGCCGAAAACCTCGCACAGGTAGCGCACGCTGCCGTTGATCGACGTGACCACGCCCAGTGGGATGTTGACTTCGTTGAGCACCGGGCCTTGCTCGATGTGCACTTCAATAAAGCCCAGGTACTGCGCCGGGTCGCGCTGGATTTTGGGGATGTCGTCGATGCACAGGCCTGCGTGCTGCATGGCGGCACGCATGGTGATGCCATCGGCATCTTGTTGGTCCAGCCAAGCGGGGTTGAACTGGCCAATGAGTGCGCCCGAGCCCAAAAAGGTGGCTTTGTAGCGCTGGCCTTCTTCTTCGGCAAAGGCCACGACCTCGATCCCGAACGGCAATCGCTTGGCTTGCTGGTGCAGCTGCTGCACACAAGCCATAGGCACAAAGATGCCCAAGCGGCCGTCGTACTTGCCGCCATTGCGCACGGTGTCGTAGTGGCTGCCCGTCATCAGGTATTTGGCGCCCGCTGTGGCGGGGTGGTAGCGGCCCACCACGTTGCCCACGGCGTCGGTATAGACCTCGTCAAAGCCGCAGTCGCGCATGTTTTGTGTGATGCGCTGGGCGCAGGCGCGGTGCGCGTCGGTGAGGTAGGTGACGGTGAGTTGGCCCAACTCGGCAAAGCCGGGGTCACTGTGTTGGGCCAGTTGTTCTTGCCAGTCCCAGACCCTGTGGCCCAGCGTGGGCTCTGCGCCAAACTTGTCGTTCAGTCGGATTTCGGCGATGCGGTGGATGTTGCGCAGGCACTCAGCCAACTCCATGTCGGGGTGGCCAAACAGGCGGCGCTCAAAGGCATCGATGATTTGTTTTTTGTTCAAGCCCACGCCGCGCGGGCCGCGCACCGCCAAGATGAAGGGCCAACCGAACTTGGCGTTGTAGTCGGCGTTGAGCTTTTGAATTTTGGCGAACTCTTCAGGCGTGCAGTCGGTCAAGCCCGCCTTGGTTTGTTCGTTGGTCGATTCGGCGGTGAGCGACTTGCTGACCATGGCTTTGCCCGCCAACTCGGGGTGGGCGCGGATCAGGCCCAGCTGCGCGTCGCGCCCTGCGTGTGCCAGCACTTCGCACATGGCGTGCTTGAGGTGGGCCAAAGATGTGAAGGGGCGTTCGTTCAGCGCCTGTTCGGCAATCCAGGGCGAATGCTCGTACAGGCCGTCGAGCATTTGCGCGGCTTCGGCGTGCGACGCGTTGTTGAGTTGTTGCAATGTCAGGGCCATGTTCAATCCTTGTAGGGGTGTGTGGCTTTCCAGTGCCGTGCAATGTCGATGCGCCGCGCCACCCAGACTTTGTCGTGCGATTGGATGTGGTCCAAAAAGCGTTGCAGCGCGGTGATGCGGCCAGGGCGGCCCAGCAGACGGCAATGCATGCCAATGCTCATCATCTTGGGGGCGTTGTCACCACTCGGGTCACCCTCTGCGTACAACGCGTCAAAGGTGTCCTTCATGTACTGAAAGAACGGGTCGGCGTGTGAATAGCCCTGCGGCAGCGCAAAGCGCATGTCGTTGCAGTCCAGCGTGTAGGGCACGATGAGCTGGGGCGCATCGGTGCCATCGCTTTTGCGCACTTTCATCCAGAAAGGCAGGTCTTCGCCGTAGTAGTCACTGTCGTATTCAAAGCCACCAAAGTCGGCCACCAAGCGGCGGGTGTTGGGGCTGTCGCGCCCGGTGTACCAGCCCAGAGGGCGTTCGCCGGTCAGCTTTTGAATGATGTCCATCGCCTCGGCCATGTGGGCACGTTCGGTGGCTTCATCGATGTTTTGGTAATGGATCCACTTGAGGCCGTGGCAGGCAATGTCGTAGCCCAGTTCCTGGAAGGCGGCGGTCAATTCGGGGTGCTTTTGCAGCGCGGTGGCCACGCCAAACACGGTGAGCGGCAGGCCGCGCTTTTCAAACTCGCGCAGGATGCGCCACACGCCTGCACGCGAGCCGTATTCGTAAATGCCCTCCATGCTGATGTGCCGCTCGGGGAAGGACGCGGGGTTGAACATTTCAGACAAAAACTGCTCGGAACCCGCATCGCCGTGCAGCACCGAGTTTTCGCCGCCTTCTTCGTAGTTCAAGACAAATTGCACCGCCACGCGGGCACCGCCCGGCCATTGGGCGTGTGGCACATGGCGGCCGTAGCCAATCAGGTCGCGGGGGTAGGGCAGGGTGCTGTCGTAGGTGATCATGGTCTTATTCAAGGGTGGTGCTCGATGGGTTCAGGCCAAGGCCAGGGAAATGTCGTGGGTGGGCACTTTGCGGTCAAAGGTCAGGCTGGCTTCGACGTGCAACAGGTGCTCTTGCATCAGGCGCACGGCCAAGTCAGAGTCCTGGGCCTCCAGCGCG
>JACDQO010000112.1 GCA_015657605.1 Limnohabitans sp.
ATTTGACCCGCTATGCCATCCGCAATCAGATGGTTTCGGTCTGATCCTGCCCACTGCCCCAAGCTTTCTTGAGCGCACGCAGTGCACTGTGAGCTTCAGCTTGACTGGGCTGCTCTTGCCAAGCCGGGCAGGTTCAGCACATGCACTTGGCCGCGTGAATAGGATAAAAGCCCTTGGTCGCGCAGTTGGCCCGCGGCCAGCGTGATGCTCACGCGTCTGACACCCAGCATTTGGGCCAAGTGTTCATGTGTCATTTGCAAGGTGTTTGTTTGGGCTGTCTGGGCCGACAGCACCAACCAAGCCGCCAATCTGGCTTGGATGTCCAGGGTCTGGATGCTGGCGGCCAACGAGGCCACATGCGTGACCAGCAACCACAACTGGTGTGAAATGGCACTGAGTATGGCAGGGTGCTCCAGTGCCAGTGTTTGGAGGGTTGGCGCCTGGATCCACCATGCCTGGCCTGCGCTTTGCACCCGGTGCTCAATGCCGTGTGGGCCGCTGTTGAGCACATGGTCCAGTCCTACCGCATGCGCAGCCCCGAGCAAGCCAACAGCCAAGCCCGCATGGTGCTCGTCCTGAACCATCATGGCCACAGTGGCACCCGCCAAAAAATAGACCAACGGCTCACTGCCTTGCGAATTGAGCCATTGCCCAGCCTTCAAGGAGACGGGCAGGCAAGTGTCCATCAGCAGTGATTGCTCCTGCTCAGGCAGTTGAGAGATGAGCCCGTTGTCAGTAAGGTTCACAAAAGAAACCCGTGCAGATGGAAGGCCTGATCAGACATGATCACAAATGGAATGTGGGATTGAAGGGCATGGAGAGAGGAGTGTGAGTATAAGTTCGGTAAATCCTGAGTAAATCATGTTTTCAATCCATATTTATGTTCGGTAAAGAACATAAAATCAAAGTCAGCAAGATTTCTCATCCTTAAGATTTAAAACAGTGACCTTCTCCCATTCGACCAATTCATTGATGCAGCGTTTGCAACAGGCAGCACCTGAACTTGTGTCAGCCTGTGAGCGGGTCGATCTCAAGCCAGGGCCTTGGCCGGGCCAGGATGGCATGAACGATGAAGGCCTGTACTTTCCTGAAACGGCTTTGCTGGCTTTGTCCTTGCCTGCTTCGATGGGCGGATCCAGCACACCCCAAAGCGCACGTCTGGCCTTGCTGGGTCGCCACAGTGTCTGGTCACCTCGCCAGGCGCTCTCCAGCGATTTTCTGGCCGAGGTGCTCGTCCCCGGTCATGCCATGCGGGTGTCCGATTCGGTGGTTCGTGCAGTCAAAACGCCCTTGGCCACCTGGTGGTTGCAGGTGGCGACCAGCAACCAGCATTTGATTTCCCAAATGGCTCGCATGACCTTGTGCGCGCAAAAGCACAGCGCACCACAAAGCCTGGCCAGCTGGTTGCTGATGGCCCAGCACAACAGCGGCGCCAGCCCGCTGCAGATCCCCATGGTGGCCTTGCGTCACTGGCTGGGATGGGCCCCCGACACATGGCAAAGTGCATGGGGTGCACTGGAAAGCCAAGGGCTGGTGGGTCTGATGGGTCAGGGCCCATTGGCAGAAATTCAGATCAAGGCTTTGGAGGCTTCTGGCTTGGCCTGTGCCTGTCACCAAGTGGCCAAACTGTATGACCCAGGCCAAGGCTCATGGGGCTGAGGCATTGGCCAGCAAGGCCTGAGCCAATGACTCGGCCACCTTGATGCCGTCCACCCCCGCCGACAAAATCCCGCCCGCGTAACTGGCGCCTTCGCCAGCCGGATAAAGGCCCCGGGTGTTGGTGCTTTGGTGGTCGTCGCCGCGTGGAATGCGCAGGGGCGACGAAGTGCGTGTTTCCACCCCGGTCATGACCGCATCGGCCATGTCGTAGCCCTTGATCTTGCGGCCAAACACCGGCAGCGCTTCGCGCATGGCGTCCACCGCGTAGGCCGGCAACACATCGGCCAAGTCGACGAGTTTCACGCCGGGTTTGTAAGACGGCAGTACGCTGCCCCAAGTGGTGGAGGGGCGTTGTGCCAAAAAGTCGCCGACCAGTTGGCCTGGGGCTTCGTAGTTGCTGCCGCCCACTTCAAAGGCTCGCGTTTCCAGTTCACGCTGCAGCACGATGCCCGCCAGCGGATGCGGTGCAGGCGGTTGTTGCGCGGCCAAGGCATGGGCTTCTTGCGCCAGCTGCGCGCCGTCTTGCTCGCCAAAGGCGGCTTGCCAAGCGGAAGTGTCCAGTGGGTAGTCGGGCGGGTCGATGGCCACCACCATGCCTGCGTTGGCATTGCGCTCGTTGCGCGAGTACTGGCTCATGCCGTTGGTGACCACGCGGCCCGGTTCGCTGGTGGCGGCGACCACGGTGCCGCCGGGGCACATGCAAAAGCTGTAAACCGCCCGGCCGTTTTGTGCGTGGTGCACCAATTTGTAGTCGGCCGCGCCCAGCAGCGGGTGGCCCGCGTGGTGGCCCCAACGGGCTTGGTCGATCACGCTTTGCGGGTGCTCAATGCGCACGCCAATCGAAAACGCCTTGGCCTGCATGGCCACACCTCGGCGGTGCAGCATGACAAAGGTGTCGCGCGAGCTGTGGCCCAGGGCCATGACGGCGTGGCGGGTGTGCAGGGTGTGGTGTTCGCCCGTGCGCAGGTCTTGCACCTGCAGCCCGGAGAGCTGATGGCCGCCAGCGGCGGGCGCGAGCAGCACATCGCTCACGCGCTGCTCAAAGCGGATCTCACCGCCCAGCGCGATGATTTGTTCGCGGATGTGCTCGACCACCTTGACCAGCTTGAAGGTGCCGATGTGCGGGTGCGCGGCGTACAGGATGTCTGCGGGGGCCCCTGCCTTGACGAACTCGTCCATCACCTTGCGGCCCAAGTGGCGCGGGTCCTTGATTTGGCTGTACAGCTTGCCGTCAGAAAAGGTGCCTGCGCCGCCTTCGCCAAACTGCACATTGCTCTCGGGGTTGAGCACCTTTTTACGCCACAGGCCCCAAGTGTCCTTGGTGCGTTCACGCACAGGTTTGCCGCGCTCCAGCACGATCGGCTTGAGGCCCATTTGCGCCAGCGCCAGGGCCGCGAACATGCCGCAAGGCCCAAAGCCCACCACCACAGGCCGCTCGCCGTCTTGTGTGCCAAAGCCCTCCGGTGCATGGCAGGGCGGGTGCCAAGTCATGTCGGGCGTGGCTTGGATGTGCGGGTTTTTCTCGAATTTGTGCAGCAAGGCGGATTCGTTTTGCGCATCGGCGAGCGACAAATCCACAATATAGACCGCCAGCAAGTCGGCCTTGCGAGCGTCGAAGCTGCGTTTGAAGACGTGAAGGGTGGCGATGTCGGCGCTGGCAATGTCCAGCGCTTGGGCCGCCAGTTGGCGCAGGGCATCGGTGGGGTGCGGCGTGGGCAGGCGGTCTTCGTCGGTTTCGGACGGCGCGTCGGCCGCGCGGCGCGATTCAACCGGCAGGCCGACAAGGGGAGTTTGAGTTCTGAAATCCGGATCATGGCAACCTCTGTGGCTTGTGGTTATCAAGCAAGAAGAGGTGATTATCCTTGAGGCAAGAAGCCATCGACCGACAAATAACGCTCGCCCGTGTCGTAGTTGAAGCCCAGCACAGTGGCCCCGGCGGGCAGCTCGGACAGTTTTTGGGCAATGGCCGCCAGCGTGGCACCGGATGAAATGCCGACCAGCATGCCTTCTTCGCGGGCCGAGCGGCGGGCGTATTCGCGGGCGGCTTCGGCCTCGACCTGGATCACGCCGTCGAGCAATGAGGTGTCAAGGTTTTTGGGGATGAAGCCCGCGCCAATTCCCTGGATGGGGTGAGGCGCAGGTGCGCCACCAGAGATCACTGGCGAGGCCGCAGGCTCGACCGCAAAGACTTGGATTTTTGGGAATTTTGCCTTGAGCACACGGGCCACACCCGTCAGGTGTCCGCCCGTGCCCACGCCGGTGATGAGGACGTCGATGCCTTCTGGAAAATCGGCCAGAATTTCTTGCGCCGTGGTGCGCACATGCACATCCACATTGGCCGGATTTTCAAACTGCTGGGGCATCCACGCGCCTGGGGTGCCGGCCACCAAGGCCTGGGCCCGGGCAATCGCCCCTTTCATGCCTTCGGCGCGCGGCGTCAGGTCGAAGCTCGCGCCATAGGCCAGCATCAGGCGGCGGCGCTCGACGCTCATGCTGTCGGGCATGACCAACACGATGCGGTAACCCTTGACGGCGGCCACCATGGCCAGGCCAATGCCGGTGTTGCCCGAAGTGGGCTCAACGATGGTGCCGCCGGGCTTTAAGGCGCCAGATTTTTCAGCGTCTTCGACCATGGCCAGCGCGATACGGTCCTTGATCGAGCCGCCCGGGTTGCCGCGTTCGGATTTGATCCACACCTGGGCGTTGGTACCAAACAGACGCTGGATGCGCACATGCGGTGTGCGGCCGATGGTGTCAAGGATGCTGTGGGCTTTCATGGCGGCTCCGAGGGGTTGATGCGGTTTTGAACCATTGTGAGCGAGGGCACCGCATGGCGATGTCTTGCACAGCACAAACAGGGCTTGGCCGATGACACGGTCAGGCGCGGTGGCGGTGGCGCTCAGGTCATAATCACCGGGTGAAGCTCGCCAGACCGCCGCTGGTGCAATTTCCGAAAGGAAGCACTGGAG
>JACDQO010000113.1 GCA_015657605.1 Limnohabitans sp.
GACATCACCGGCGCCGATTACGCCCAGGCTTTTCGCTGAGTGATCAAGACGGTCAGGTTCGCACGCTGAAAGACTTTGCGGGTAAAGCCGTGGTGGTGTTTTTCGGTTTCACCCAATGCCCGGATGTGTGTCCCACGGCTTTGCAAGAAATCGCCCAAGCCAAACAGCTGTTGGGTGCGGATGGCGCCAAATTGCAAGGCATCTTCATCACCGTCGACCCCGAACGTGACACGCCCGAGTTGCTCAAAGCCTATGTGGCCAACTTCGGTGCTGATTTTGTGGCCCTGCGCCCCAGCCCGGAGCAGCTGCCCAAAGTGACCAAAGACTTCAAGATCTATTACAAAAAGGTCGACGGTAAAACCCCCACCAGCTATACCCTCGACCACTCGGCAGGCAGTTTCACCTTTGACCCGCAAGGCCGGATTCGGCTGTACAACCGCCACGCCAGCGGTGCAGAAACCTTGGCCTCTGACGTGAAAATTTTACTCAGCGGCAATGTGAGCCTGGGCCACAGGACCCGGGACTCAACACTTCAATTCAACTCGATTTTCTGACTGCGGATGATCGCGCCCAAGGCCTGGGTATCGGACTCGATGCGGTTGCGCAAGCCCTCTGGCGAAGAGCCCACCACTTGCCAGCCTTGTTGAAACAAACGTGACCGCATGTCAGGGGAGCGGACGATGTCGCTGACCAAGGCCGACAAGCGGCTGGCGACCGCTGCGGGCATGGAGGCTGGCGCTGCCACGGCATTCCAAATCTCCAGCTGGTAGTCCTTGATACCGATCTCTGAAAGGCTGGGCACTTCGGCTGCCACTGGGCTGCGGCCGCTGCTGGAAGCCCCAATGGCGCGCAGTTTGCCCGCACTGACTTGGGCTGCCGACATCGCCGGGGGCAGCAAGGCCAATTGCACTTGGCCACCCAGCATGGCCGTGATGATCTGCGGGTTGCCGGGGTAGGGCACGTGCACAGGGGCAATGCCGGCTTTGGTTTTGAGCAGTTCCATGCCCAGATGCGCCACGGTGCCGACGCCGGGCGATGCATAGCTGAGTTTGTCGCCCGCCTTTTGGGCCTGGCTCAACCATTCGGCAGCATTCTGACCGGGCGCATTGGCGGGCACGGTCAGGACCAAAGGTGCTTTGCCAATCAGGCTGATGGGCGCGAGGTCTTTGAGCGGGTCGTAAGGCACCTTGGGATTCAGGATGCGTGCAATCGTCATGTTGCCGTTGATCATCAGACCCAGGGTGTGGCCGTCGGTGGACTTGGCCACAAAGTCAGCCGCGATGTTGCCGCCGGCACCCACTTTGTTTTCGACGATCACGTTTTGGCCCAAGGCCTTGGACAAAGGCTCGGCCAAGGCGCGTGCCGTCAGGTCGGGGCTGGAGCCGGCCGGGAAGCCCACCACCAGGCGCACAGTTTGTGTGGGCCATGCCGCTGTCGATCCGGTGGTCGATGGTGAGGCCCATGAGGGCGTCATTCCCAAAGCCATAACAGCGCTGATGGCCAGTGTCCAATGGCGGCGAGAAAAACCAGTTTGGGTGCGAGCGGTCATGGCAGAGCCTTTCAAAACAAAACTGCTGTGACTTTAGCGCATTGCAGGCCAAAAAATACCCGGTCTAAACCGGGTATCCGAATGCCACGCAGCCCACAGGCTTGTCGGCTTTAAGCGAACTCGACCAGCGCCTTTTTCATCTTTTTCATGGCTGCGACTTCGATCTGGCGGATGCGC
>JACDQO010000114.1 GCA_015657605.1 Limnohabitans sp.
CTGTCACCACCACTTCACCCACCTCACCATCGGCCACCGGGTCTCCGGTGCCAGGCCGCACGATCTCGACGATCACACCCTCATCGATCACCAACCCTTCACGCGCGGCAGTTTCATAGGCAATCAAGCCCACATCGGCGGTGGCATAGCACTGGTAAGCCGCCACGCCTTGCTGGGTAAACCAGTCGCGAAGCGATGGTGGGCAGGCCTCGCCCGACACCAGGGCTTTGGTGATGGAGAGCTTTTGGCCGGCCTCAGTGGCTTTTTCGATCAAGATCTTCAGAAAACTGGGCGTGCCCGAATAGGCCACGGGTCGCAAGTCGGCCACTGCCGCCAATTGCTGTTCGGTGTTGCCCACGCCACCTGGGATCACCGCACATCCGAGTGCATGGGCACCGCTTTCCATGATCCAGGCCCCGGGGGTCAGGTGGTAACTGAAGCAGTTGTGGACCAGATCGCCGGCCTCAAAACCGGCGGCCGCCATGGCGCGGGCAGCACGCCAGTAGTCGGGGGCATGGCCCTCAGGTTCATAGATTGGACCGGGTGACTGGTACACCCTGCGCACACCGGCAGAACGAACCATGCCCTTCCAGCCAATGCTTGAAAAACCGCCAAAGGGGTCTTGAGCCCGCTGGGCTTGTTGACGCGCCAGCAACTCGTACTTGCGTGTGACGGGCAATTGGGCCAGAGCGGCACGGCTGGTCACTTGGGCTGCATCGATGCCCTGGAGGATTTCAGCCAAAGCGGCGCTGTTTTTCTGGGCATGCGCAATTTGCGAGGGCAAGGCCGCCATCAGCGCTGCTTCGCGTGCTTCGGGGGCGCGGGTTTCCAACGCATCGAGGTGATGGGCCATGGGATTCTTTCGGGACACTGGCGATGAAGGATTGCTCGAAGGATGCAGCAGGCATCAAGCCAACCAACGCTTGCGGCGTTTGTAGCTCTTGACGTCTTTGAAACTCTTGCGCTCACCGCCACCCATGCCGAGGTAAAACTCTTTCACATCCTCGTTGGTGCGCAGGTCTTCGGCCTCGCCGTCCATCACGATGCGACCCGACTCCATGATGTAGCCGTAATCCGAGTATTTGAGCGCCATATTGGTGTTTTGCTCAGCGATCAAGAAAGTGACTTTTTCTTTCTCGTTCAAGTCTTTGACGATGTTGAACACCTCTTCAACGATCTGAGCGCCAAGCCCATCGAAGGCTCATCGAGCAGCATCACACTGGGGTTGGTCATCAAGGCGCGGCCGATGGCACACATCTGCTGTTCGCCGCCCGAGGTGTAAGCCGCTTGCGAAGTGCGGCGCGTTTTGAGGCGCGGAAAATAGGTGTAAACCTTGTCCAGGTTGGCGGCGATTTCACCCTTGTCCTTGCGGGTGTAGCTGCCGGTCAACAGGTTGTCTTCGATCGACAAGTGGGCAAAGCAATGACGCCCTTCCATGACCTGCACCACACCCCGATTCACCAAGTCAGCAGGCGTGAGGTTTTCGATACGTTCGCCACGCAGCTCGATGCTGCCTTTGGTCACATCGCCACGCTCGCCCTTGAGCAAGTTGGAGATCGCACGCAAGGTGGTGGTCTTGCCGGCCCCGTTGCCACCCAACAAAGACACGATGCCTTGCTCGGGCACCTGCAGGGACACGCCCTTGAGCACCAAGATGACGTGGTTGTAAATGACTTCGATGCCGTTGACGTTCAGAACAATGTTTTTGTCGCTCATGGACTGTGCCTTTTCAAATTCTGGTGGTTCAAGCCAAATGAAACCGCTGCACGCAAGGGTTTCATTTGATCTCTCCCGTACGGCAGCTGCGGGCAAGCTCACGCCTGCTGCAGCTGACAAGCTGCCGCTTGCGCGGCAGCTGGACTCAGATCAAGACTGGCAATCCGCAGGGGTGCGGCGTGTGATCTTTTTCTCGGCAGCGTACTTGTCAGCAGATGCCTTGACCAAAGGCTTGATGATCTGCTCATCGGCCTGCAACCAATCAGAAGCCCAGACAAACTTGCTGCCGTCCCATGTGTGAACACGCGCCCACGCAGAGCCCATGTGATCGGAACAAGAGGTGGACACAGGTCGCATGACCCCCTTGAAGCCCAGAGCGTCCAACTTGGCTTGCGTCAAGTTCAGATTCTCGTAGCCCCAACGAGCTTGTTCACCCGTCATGACCTTGCCTTTGCCAAAACGCTCTTGCGCTTGACGAACGCCTTCAACAGCCAACATGGCACCCACAACGCCGCGCATGTACAGCACTTCGCCCACTTCAGCCTTGGGACCAGTACCCTGACCCTTGTCATGGACTTTGGCCAAGATTTCTTTGACCACCGCAGAATTTGGCTCAGCACCGTGCTGCATCATGACTGCGTTGTAACCCTTGGCGGCAGCACCGATGTCCTTGAGATCAGGCTCAGCACCAGACCACCAAGTTCCAAACATTTTTTCACGTGGATAACCTGTGGCAACAGCTTCTTTGATTGATGTAGCAGTCATAACACCCCAAGTTTGGAGCATCACGTAATCGGGACGCTGCTGGCGGATTTGCAACCAAATGGCTTTTTGCTCAACGCCCGGCGCAGGGATTGGCAACAACTGAAGGGTAAAGCCATGAGTGGCTGCACGCTCTTGCACGATGGGCAGCAACTCTTTACCGAACGGACTGTCGTGGTAGGCAACAGCGATTCTCTTGCCTTTGAGGTTATCCCAACCACCGGCTTGCTTGGCGATGTGCTGCAACAAAACGTCGCCCGCCACCCAGTAGTGGCCAATCAATGGGAAGTTCCACTTGAACACACCACCGTCGGCAGAGTCACTGCGACCATAACCCGAAGTGATCATGGGAATTTTGTCAGCCGGAATTTTCTCGGTCAAAGCGAATGTGATGCCTGTCGACAAGGGTTGGAATACCGTAGCACCACCGTGCTTACCCTTGAGGCGTTCGTAGCACTCGACACCACGGTCTGTCGCATAAGCGGTTTCACACTCCTCAACCAAGGTTTTGATGCCATTGATGCCTCCGCGAATATTCACCAGCTTCATGTAATCGGCGTAGCCGTTTGCAAAAGGTGTGGCGTTCGGTGCAACAGGACCCGTGCGACCCGTCAAGCTTGGAAAAAATTGAACTTTTTCTTGCGCCATCACTGCTGTGGTGGTGACCACCGCAGACAAACCCGCGCAAGCCAAAGTGGCCATAAGAGCTAACTTTTTGAGCTTCATGTAACTGTCTCCTTCAATCATGTGAAAAATATCATCGGACCCATCATTCAAGTTTCAATGGTGAGTTGACCGCGCTCATCAATATCGCTGCCAACCCACCCTTTAACTCAGTGCGGGAAGGGCCACAACCGCAACTTCTGCTTGGCTATGCTCCAGAGCTTGGCCAAGCCATGCGGCTCGGCAATCAAGAACCAGACAATCAAAGCACCAAAAATCATGTACTCAACGTGAGATACCAAAGCGGTAGAAATTTCAATCCCCACAAGAGCA
>JACDQO010000115.1 GCA_015657605.1 Limnohabitans sp.
GATGCGGTCATGGTGGGTCGTGCTGCGCAGGCAGCCCCTGGATCTTCCGCGAGATCGCCCACTTCTTGGCCACAAGCGAACACCTGGCCCCGCCTCTGGTGGCCGAGGTGCGGCGCGCCTTGCTGGAGCATCTGCAAGACCATTACGGCCTGTACGGCGAATACACCGGCGTGCGCTCGGCCCGCAAACACATTGGCTGGTATGTGCGTGCACTGCCCGGTGGTGAAGCCTTCCGTGAACACATGAACACCCTCGAAACGGCGCAGCAACAGCTGGCGGCGGTGGCGCACTTTCTGGATGGCCTGGCCAGCCAGATGGACCGCCTGCCTGCAGGCCATGCCCAGCCGCTTGTGGAGACATCCGAATGAGCGAACAACAATCCATAGAAACCTGCATCCGGGACAACCTGGACACCTACTTTCGAGACTTGGACGGCACCGAGCCGACGGGCCTGTACGACATGCTGGTCAAGCTGGTTGAAAAGCCCCTGCTCGAGGTGGTGATGACCCAGTCGGGGCAGAACCAGTCGCGCGCCGCTGAATGGCTGGGCCTGAACCGCAACACCTTGCGCAAGAAATTGCTCGAACACGATTTGTTGAAATAAAAGTTGAAGAAAGTCCCCATGAGAGCCCTCATCTCCGTCTCTGACAAAACCGGCATCGTTGAACTCGCCCAAGCCCTTCACGCCTTGGGCGTAGGCCTGATCTCCACCGGCGGCACCGCCAAGCTCTTGGCCGACCAAGGTCTGCCCGTGACCGAAGTGGCCGAGGTCACTGGCTTCCCCGAAATGCTCGACGGCCGTGTGAAAACCCTGCACCCCAAAGTGCACGGTGGCCTGCTGGCGCGCCGTGACACGCCCGAACACATGGCGGCTTTGCAGGCGCATGGCATCGACACGATTGATCTGTTGATCGTCAACCTGTACCCGTTTGAAGCCACCGTGGCCAAGCCCGGTTGCACACTGGCCGACGCGATCGAGAACATCGACATCGGTGGCCCCGCCATGGTGCGCAGTGCCGCCAAAAACTGGAAAGACGTGGGCATCGTGACCGACGCGAGCCAATACGCCGATGTGATTGCTGAGCTGGAGTCCAACGGCAAGTTGAGCGACAAACTGCGTTTTGCTTTGTCCGTGGCCGCGTTCAACCGCATCAGCCAGTACGACGGCGCGATCAGCAATTACTTGTCGAGCGTGAACTTCGAAGCCGAGAAACTGAGCGAAACCTACGTTCCCGAGCGCGCCCAGTTCTCAGGCCAATTCAACGAGCAATACGTCAAAGTGCAAGACCTGCGCTACGGCGAAAACAGCCACCAGCAAGCCGCTTGGTACCGCGACTTGGCACCCGCTGCGGGTCCCTGGCCACAGGCGTGCAGCTGCAAGGCAAGGAACTCAGCTACAACAACATCGCCGATGCAGACGCTGCATGGGAATGCGTGAAGAGCTTCGACACGGGAGCCAACGGCGACCTTTCACAGTTCGCGGCTTGCGTCATCGTCAAACACGCCAACCCCTGTGGTGTGGCCGTGGGCGCTTCGGCACTCGAGGCCTACAGCAAAGCTTTCCAAACTGACCCCACCAGCGCGTTTGGCGGCATCATCGCCTTCAACCGTCCCTTGGACAAAGCTGCAGCCGAGGCGGTGAGCAAGCAATTCGTCGAAGTGCTCATGGCCCCTGACTTCAGCGCCGAAGCGCTGGAAGTGTTCAAGAGCAAAGTCAATGTGCGCTTGATGAAAATCGCTTTGCCTGCAAACTACGGCCAAGTGCGCAACGCGCTGGAAACCAAGCGTATCGGCTCAGGTCTGTTGTTGCAAAGCGCCGACAACCACGAGTTGGCTTTGGCCGACATGAAAATCGTCACCGTCAAGCAGCCTACCCCTGAAGAGCTGCACGACCTGTTGTTCGCGTGGAAAGTGGCCAAGTTCGTCAAATCCAACGCCATCGTGTTCTGCAAAAACGGCATGACCATGGGTGTGGGCGCTGGCCAAATGAGCCGCCTGGACTCTGCCCGCATCGCCAGCATCAAGGCCGAAGCGGCCAAGCTCAGCCTGCAGGGGACCGTGGTCGCCAGCGACGCCTTCTTCCCCTTCCGCGACGGTCTGGATGTGGTGGTGGACGCAGGTGCGACCTGCGTGGCCCAGCCCGGCGGCTCCATGCGCGATCAGGAAGTGATTGACGCAGCCAACGAGCACGGCGTGGCCATGGTGTTCACCGGCGTGCGTCACTTCCGTCATTGATCGGACTATTTTGAACTTTGACCCACTCGGCCTGACCCCTTCGCTCTTGCGCGCTGTGGGTGACATGGGCTTGTACGCCCCCACCCCCATTCAGGCTGAGGCGATTCCGGCGGTTTTGAAATCGGCCGATGTGTGGGCCACTGCGCCCACCGGCTCGGGCAAGACGCTGGCCTTTGCGCTGCCGCTGCTCCAGCACTTGCTGGCCGCACCGCGCCAGACCAATTTCCGCCGCCCGGTGCGCACACTGGTGTTGGTGCCCACGCGCGAGTTGGCGGTGCAAGTGGGGGATGTGTTGGCCAACCTGGCTTACAAGCTGCCGCAGTCACTGAAGGTGAACACGGTGTTTGGCGGCGTGTCGGTCAACCCACAAATGATGGCGCTGCGCGGCGGGGCTGACATTGTGGTGGCCACGCCGGGCCGTTTGCTCGACCTGATTGACCAAAACGCCGTGCGCCTGGCCGATGTGCAGCACTTGGTGTTGGACGAAGCCGATCGATTACTCGACTTGGGCTTTGCGGATGAGTTGCAGCGCGTGCTCGCGCTGCTGCCTGCCAAGCGCCAAACGCTGCTGTTTTCGGCCACCTTTGCACCCGAGGTGGAAGCGCTCGCGGCCAAGTTGCTGCGCGATCCGGTGCGCATCACGGTGGAGGCTTTTGAAGGCCACAAGCCCGACATCACCCAACGCGCCATCCGCGTGGACGAGAAAAGCCGCACCGCCTTGCTGCGCCACCTGATCACCGAAAACGGCTGGAAGCAGGTGCTGGTGTTTGTGGCCACGCGTTACGCCTGTGAGCATGTGGCGAACAAGCTTTACAAGGCGGGTGTGTTTGCCACGCCTTTTCATGGCGAGATGAGCCAAGGCGCAAGGCAAGAGGTGCTCAGCGAATTCAAGGCCGGCCGCTGGGACGTGGTGGTGACCACCGACCTGGCTCGCGCGGCATCGACATCGCCATGCTGCCCGTGGTCGTCAACTACGACCTGCCGCGCTCGGCCACCGACTACACCCACCGCATCGGCCGCACGGGCAGGGCAGGTGCGCATGGCGACGCGGTGAGCTTTGTCACCGCCGCAGCGCTGGCGCATTGGCAGCTGATCCAGAAACGCGAAAGCCTGGAACTCGCTTTAGAGCAAATCCCAGGCTTTGAGCCCACCGAAACCCCACCACCGCCGTCTCCTGGCAATGGCGGCATCAAAGGGTCAAGGCCGAGCAAGAAAGACAAGCTGAGGGCGGCGGCGGCTGCATCAGTCGCGGGAACTGACACGCCGTAACCGTGTATTGATTGCGCAGGGATCAGCCCTCTTCACCTTCTTGTACTTGCGCCTTGAGCACGCGAATCCCGTGCTTGCTCAAAATCTCCACATACACCGAGGTGGCCCCGGTTTTGGCGGCGGCGTCTACGGCTTCGATCACACCGCTGACGCGCACCACTTGGGCGGTATCGGCGCTCAGACCCACTTTGCAGTCAAAGTCCCAAAAGTCCACGCCCTTGGGCACGTCCCGATTGCGCTCGCGCTTGAAGTATTTGCGGATGTCGTGCTTGACGGCTTCGAGCACACGGTCGGGGTGCTTGCCTTCGGCTTGCAGGGGGAAGTTCTTTTTCATGGGGGCTCTCGTTGGCGGGGCAATCGCCCGGTCCGGACGTGATGCAGGGCTGGATTATCGTTGGTTTGCTGGTTCAGCCTGGGCTGGCAAACGTTGGGATGGGCTTGGATTCTTGTGTTTTTTGATGCGTTCATGCAAAAATGCAAATATGCGAACCTCACTTGATTTCCCTGATGCGCTGTTCAAGCACCTCAAAACCCGGGCTGCCCAAGAGGGCCGAACCCTTCGCGATCTCGTCATTGAGCTGGTGGAGCGGGCTTGACCGCCCGCGAGGTGGTGGACCCAAAAAAGCGGTTTGAAGCCCGGCCTCCGGTGATTCCAAACCAAGGACCATTGCCACTCGATCTGAGCAAATTGACCAATGCCGATCTGTATGAGTTGATCAACGAGGAAGACGATGAGCGAACCATCAAGCTCTTGGGGCGTATCTGAAGCTTCGGCCAACTGGCGCTTGGCATCGGGCGATTTGCTTGATGTGAATGTGTGGGTGGGCTTGTGCAGTGCCGCACACCCGTTTCACGCGGCCGCAATGCGTTATTGGCAATCGGCCTGCGAAGACGAAACGCCTTTGTGGTTTTGTCGAACCACCATGATGAGTTTGGTGCGCGTGTTGTCACAGCCGCGCGCGATGGGCCCTAACGTCTTGACTTTGAACCAGGCCATGGCCATGTACCGCCAATGGCTGGACACACCTGCAGTGGGATTGTTGGCCGATCCACCTGGTCTGGATGACGCGATCGAGCAGCTTTTGGGGCGTCGCGGAGAGCCTCAACCCGTTCGTTTGTGGAACGACATGTGTCTGGCGGCCACCGCCCAGAGCGCAGGCTTGCGCATGGTCACCTTTGACCGCGACTTTGAGCGCTTTGGCTTGGCGCGTTGTTTGGTCTTGGCTTGATGCGGGCTTCCCGATGAGGCCATGGTGGGATCGGGGATGTTGGGCTTCTGGTAGCATGCTAACGATGTAAATCAGGAGTCAAACCATGGACATCGCACTGGTCGGCGGGGGAATCGGCGGCTTGACAGCCGCGGCTTGTTTGCTGCGTGATGGGCACCGCGTGCGCATCTACGAACAAGCGCGTCATGTGGGTGAAATCGGCGCCGCGGTGCAAATGAGTGCCAACGCGGTCAAAGTGCTCTACCACCTGGGCCTGAAAGACCGCCTCGAAGCCCAAGCCGTCAAACCCACGGCGTTTGAGTTCCGGCGCTTTGACTCGGGCGAGTTGCTGCACGAGATCAAGCTGGGCGAAGACCATGCCCAGCGTCATGGACACCCTTATTACCAAATCCATCGAGTTGACCTGCACGCCGCTTTGCTCGAGGTGGTCGAGCAACTGGACCCGCAGGCTTTGCAGTTGGGCTACCGGGCGATCGAAGTGCTGGAGGACGAGCACAGCGCCTCGATCGTGTTCGAGGACGGTCGCCAAGTCAGGGCCAATTTGGTGGTGGGTTCGGACGGCATCAAGTCGGTGGTGCGCAAGCATGTGGTCGATACAGACCCACCGGTGTTCACCGGGCAGGTGGCTTGGCGCTTGGCCATTCCTATCGAACGCATTGCGCCCGAACTGCGCCCACCTTTGGTTTCGTCCATCTGGTGCGGCCCCAACAACCATGCGGTGATGTACTACATGCGCGCAGGCCAGGTGCTCAATTTTGTAGGCTGCGTCGAGCGGCCTTGGGAAGAAGAATCTTGGACCTCTCGTCAGCCGTGGGAAGAGTTGGACCAAGACTACGCCGGCTGGCACCCGATTGTGCGTGCGGCCATCGACAACGTGGACCGTGACCAGTGTTTCCGCTGGGCCCTGAACAACCGCAAGCCGGTGATGAACTGGTGCACTGACCGCGTGGCCTTGTTGGGCGACGCGGTACACCCCACTTTGCCTTATATGGCGCAGGGCGCAGCCATGGCCATCGAAGACGCGGCGGTGCTGAGCCGGGCCTTGGCGCTCAACATGCCCATGTCGCAAGCTTTGCAAGTGTTTCAAAACCACCGCGCGCCGCGTGCAGCGCGGGTGGTGCGCGAGTCCACCGAAATGGGTGACCTGTACCACATCGCCGACGCCCAGCAAATGAAGCAAGCCTTCAAGGACCGCAACATCGCTGCATCACGCAACAACTGGCTGTACCCCTACGATCCGATGCATGCGGATTTGATGACGCCCGCAGGCTGAAAAAAGCCCCGTCCAGCGGGGCCTGTGGAGATGATCTGGGGTGACGTTAATCGGCCTTGATGCCCTGGTCTTTGATCAGGCGCGCCCAGCGCTCGGCATCGCGTTCGACCAATTGGGCAAAAGCTTGGGGTGTGCTGCCGCTGGGGTCCATGCCTTGAGAGACAAAAGCCTTTTTGACATCGTCGCCGCTCAGCAGTTGGTTGATCTCGCGGTTGTAGAGGTTGACGATGTCGGTCGGTGTGCCTTTGCGGGGCAAGATGCCGTACCACATGTCCACGTTCACATTGCCCGCCTTGGCTTCTGCCAGGGTGGGCAGATCGGGCAGCAAGGCATGGCGCTTGTCGCTGCCGATGCCCAGCGCCGTCAGGCGACCCGAACGGATGTGCGGCAAAGCCACATGGATGGGCAAAACATGGCGTCCACTTGGCCGCCGAGCAGGTCGGTCACGGCCGGGCCGGTGCCCGGTAAGGAAGTGTGGGTCAAGAAAACCTGGGCGGTGTTTTTGAACAATTCCATCGACAGGTGGTGCGGCGTGCCCACGCCGGGCGAGGCGTAATTGAGCCGTCCTGGTTGCTTGCGCAGCGCAGCCACAAACTCGCCAGCGGTTTTGTAGCCCGATTGCGCTGGAGTCACCAACAAGAGTTGTCCCCAGCTGGTTTGCGACACTGCGGCAAGGTCTTTCACCGCGTCAAAACTCAAGCCTGGGTAGAGGGCGCGGTTCATGACCAGTGTGTTGACGCTCACCAACAGGGTGGAGCCGTCCGGGGCTGAGCGCACCACCGCTTCGGTGCCAATGTTGCCCGAAGCACCCACACGGTTCTCGACCACGACAGGGCGGTTCAGGCGCTGCGACAGTTTGGGGCCCAAGGTGCGGGCGATCAGGTCAATGCCGGTGCCGGGTGTGAAAGGCACGATGAGTTTGAGGGGACTTTGGCTGGCAGCGCTTTGGGCCCAAGCCAAAGGGGAGGCGACCCCCATGCAAAGTCCGGCACCCAAAAGGGCTGAGACGTGTCGGCGTGACGGGTTCATTGGCAGGCTCTCCATGCGTTAGTATGCCAACGATTATTGTCGAACCGGCCCATGCCGCTCATCCATAGAATCCCTGACCCATGGCCACACACGATCTTTACCAGCGTCCGGGATTTTTGCTGCGCAGAGCGCACCAAATCTCGGCCTCGATCTTTGAGAGGGCCTGCGCCGACTTGGGCTTGACGCCAGCGCAGTACGGCGTGCTGCGCGTGATGCAAGACCATCCGGGCATTGACCAATCGAGTTTGGCGCGGGCTTTGGCTTTTGACAAAGTCACCGTGCTGCGGGTGATCAAGGGACTGGAAGACCGTGGGTTTTGCCAACGCGCCGTGTCGCCCGAGAACCGCAGGCAGATGGCCGTGCGCCTGACACCCGAGGGCAAAGAGCTGCTGCGCCAAGCGAGTCAGCCCGTCCAGCAAGCCTATGAAACCTTGTTGAGCCCTTTTGACGCCGCTCAGCGTGAGCAGTTCTTGGGCTTGTTGTTGTTGCTCAACACCCAACTGGATACCGAGGCGCGGGCCAGCTTTGTGCCGATGGCGTCGGGGTCCGATTCGGACTAGTGTCAGCCCAGTGTCGGCCTTGTGCTTAGGGATGGCTTGCCAGCCTCAGTCAGCGCGAAACCTGTACTTGAGCTGAAAGCTCACCGCACCGTAAAGGCGGTCTTTGAGCGGTGGCACCAGCGCCACATTCAAACCCCAGTGGCCGCTTTCCAAGGTGGCGGTGGGGATGACCGCCGGGAACCAGCCGCCTTTGAACGCGTTTGGGTAGCCATTGAAGGCACCGATCACCCCACCCCATTTGACGCCGGCATAAGTCCACGGTTGGTAATAGACCCCCACATAGCTGGACTCGGCGTTGTCGCTGTTGCGAAAGCGCCCGGCCCGTGGCTGACCATTGGGGGGTCGATGCCGGTATTCCACACCAATGCCAGGGTTGGCGTTGCGCAAGCCTTTGTGGGTGTCAAAGTGGGCCGAGTAAAACCCGGCATTGACCCAGAGGCGGCTGGTGTCGAACTCGGCGTGGGCCGCCAGCGCGGCCGTGCTGGCGCCAAGCAGACAAACCCAGCGCTTCATGCTGTCACCACGTTTTGGCTCAGAGCGACTTGAACACGTCGGCCGCGACCCGCACCGTCTCAGCGATGTCGGCTTCGGTGTGGGCGGCACTCACAAAACCGGCCTCGTACAAAGCGGGCGCAATGTACACGCCGCCGTCCAACAAACCGTGAAACAGCTTGTTGAACTTGGGGCTGTCGCTGGTCATCACTTTGGCGTAGTTTTGCGGCAACTCGGGCAGCAAGAAAAAGCCAAACATGCCGCCTTGGCAATCGCCCGCAAAAGGCACGCCCGCCGCAGCGGCCGCGCCTGTCAGGCCGTCGACCAGGCTTTGGGTGCGTGCACCCAGCGCGTCAAAAAAGCCGGGCTTGGCGATCTCGCGCAGCGTGGTCAAGCCGCAAGCGGTGGCCACCGGGTTGCCACTCAAGGTGCCCGCTTGGTAGACCGGGCCGGTGGGTGCCAGTTGGCGCATGATTTCGCGCGGGCCACCAAAAGCCGCCAAGGGCATGCCGCCACCAATCACTTTGCCCAGCACCGTCATGTCGGGCTTGAAGCCGGGAATGGCTTTGGCGTACACGCTTTGCGCGCTGCCCAAGGCCACACGGAAACCGGACATGACTTCGTCAAACACCAGCAAGGCGCCGTATTCGGTGCACAGCTCGCGGCAGCGTTTCATGAAGGGCACGCTGGCGCGCACAAAGTTCATGTTGCCCGCGATCGGCTCGATCATCACGCAAGCCAGTTCCTTGCCGTGCAGGGCAAAGGCTTCTTCCAGCGCCGTGATGTTGTTGTACTCCAGCACCAAGGTGTCGCGCACCACTTCAGGCGGCACACCCGCGCCTGGTGGGGTTGCCAAAGGTGGC
>JACDQO010000116.1 GCA_015657605.1 Limnohabitans sp.
CGGTCCCAGCGCGGCATCAGCACCAGGCTGGCCCCCAGCAAAATGCTGGTGTGCATGACGCTGACCATGCCGGTGATGTGGAACATGGGCACGACGCACAAGGTCACGTTTTCGGGCGTGCCGTTGCCCCACAAGCCGCTGGACATCGCGTTGTGCATGATGGTGCCGTGTGTGTGCATGCAGCCCTTGGGCAATCCGGTGGTGCCGCTGGTATAGGGCAAGATAGCCAAGTCGTCCGTCTTGGCCTGCGGTGGCGGCAAGTCCACCGCGGGGGCCGCCATCAGGTCGGCCCAGGCATGCACCTGACCCGAAGCCAGCTCGGGCAGAGCACGCACCGGCAACAACCACGTCCGCCACGCCTCAGGCATGTCTTCAGGGCCGACGGTATCGGGGTCAAACACATCGCTGAATTGCGTCACCACCAGGTGTTTGAGCCGCTGCTCGGGCGGCAAAGCCTCGCTGGCCTGCGCCAATTCAGGGGCCAAATCGGCCGTAGTGACCGCCACTTTCGTGTCCGGGTCGGTGATGTAGTGCTTGAGCTCCTCGGCCCGGTTCATCGGGTTGACCGGCACCACCACCGCATCAATGCGCAAAATGGCAAAGTGGGTGATCACCAATTGCGGGCAGTTTTGCATGTCCAGAACCACACGGTCACCAGTTTGCACGCCCAGTGCCTTGAGTTGACCCGCCAACTTCTCTGCGCTGGTGGCCAGCTCTCGGTAGGTCCAAACCCTTCCCATGAACACCAGGGCCACCTTCTCGGGATAGCGCAAGGCGCTGATGGCCAAATTCATCCACAAAGAGGTCGCAGGCGCTGACAAGCGGGCGGGCAGTCGGGCGGGCCAAACAGCAGCGTGGGCAGGCATTCAGTGTCTCCTTGTAGTACTCGCCATGTTAATCGTGGCCTCACCTCAGGATGGACCTCTCTTTGTCGCAAGGGGGACCAAGTCAAAACAGATGATTCCAAAGTGGCTGTTTTTTAGAAACATTCGATCAAGCGTAATAAAGTGTTATATTTTTTTGTGTTTTGGCTTTTTTGTCATTAAAATAAACCCATGCAAACACCACACACACCTGACACACCCGAGGACTACTGCGGCACCACCTATGCAGCCAAGCTGCTGGGTTTGTCCGTGGGCACCATCCAGACCTTGGTCGAAAAAAACGAACTACAGGCTTGGAAGACGCAAGGTGGTCACCGCCGCATCTCCATGCCCTCTATTCGCGATTACCAAAAAAAGCACAACATGCTGATGAGCCCGCTGGATGGCAGAGAACATCGCCTGCGCGTGCTGTTGGTTGAAGACGATCCCGTCACCCGAGACATGATCCGAGATTTTTGCGCCCGTTGTGAGATGCCCGTCGATTGCACGGCCATGTCCTCCGGTCTCGAAGCCTTGATTGACATGGCGAGCATCCAACCTGACGTGCTGATTGCCGATCTGAACATGCCCGGCGTGGATGGTTTCGAATTGCTCAAAACCCTCAAGCATTCGCCACAATTCCAACGCATGACTTGCCTGGTGATTTCCGCCCTCAGCCCAGAAGAAATTGCGGCCAAAGGCGGCCTGCCTGAAGGCACCATCTTCATGGCCAAACCTGTGAACATGCAGTGGTTCAACGGCTTTTCACGGCCTTGATCGACTGGTCGCAGGCTCGAGCAGGCTCCTGCCATGGCTTGATGCTTGTCAGCCAAAAAAAGGGCCCCGAGGGGCCCTTTTTTCATGGTCAATGAGCAGATCAAAGCATCACTTGAGCGCCTTGAAGCGCACGCGCTTGGGCTTGGCACCCTCTTCGCCCAGGCGGCGTTTTTTGTCGGCTTCGTACTCTTGGTAGTTGCCATCAAAGAACACCCACTGGCTGTCGCCTTCGGCGGCCAAAATGTGCGTGGCAATGCGGTCCAAGAACCAGCGGTCGTGGCTGATGACCATGACAGAACCTGCAAATTCGAGCAACGCATCTTCCAAAGCGCGCAGGGTTTCCACGTCCAAGTCGTTCGAGGGCTCGTCCAGCAGCAAGACGTTGCCGCCTTCAATCAGGGTCTTGGCCAAGTGCAAACGGCCGCGCTCGCCACCTGACAACATGCCGACCTTCTTTTGCTGGTCGCCACCGTTGAAGTTGAAACGACCGCAATACGCACGACTGGGCATCTGGAACTTGCCGACGTTGATGATGTCCAGGCCACCAGAGACGTCTTCCCACACGGTTTTGTCGTTGTCCAGGTCATCGCGGTTCTGATCCACAAAGGCCATGCGCACGGTCTGGCCAATCTTGACCTCGCCGCTGTCCGGCTGCTCTTTGCCCGAAATCAGTTTGAACAAGGTCGACTTACCGGCGCCGTTGGGGCCGATGATGCCGACGATGGCACCC
>JACDQO010000117.1 GCA_015657605.1 Limnohabitans sp.
GTGAAGTGCTTGGTCATCATGATCATCCGGGCGACCCAGAAGAAGATGATGTCGTAGCCGGTCACCAGCACGCTGCTCGGGAGGTACAGGTCGTAGTCGCTTTGGCTGTTGTTGGCGTTGGCGTTCGTTCCGCTGGCGAGCGTGCCGGACTCGGCCTTGCTCCTACTCGCTTCGCTCGCCATGTCGCTGCGCCCGTTTCCTGCACGCTCGCCAGCTGCTTTGTGGGGCCAACCCATTGTTGAGAAGGGGACCAGTGCGCTGGAGTACCAAGTGTCCAGCACATCTTCATCGCGCTTGAGCGTCTTACCCGGAGCCTTGGCTTGCGCCTCGGCTTCGTTGCGGGCCACATAGACCTTGCCGTCTTCGTCGTACCAAGCGGGAATCTGGTGGCCCCACCACAGCTGGCGACTGATGCACCAGTCCTGGATGTTGTTCATCCACTGGTTGTAGGTATTGACCCAGTTCTCGGGCACAAAGCTCACTTCGCCAGACTGCACGGCGTCGATGGCTTTTTGCGCGATGCTCTTGCCGGTGGCATCGCCTTGGCCCACTTGGTTCATGGCGACAAACCACTGGTCGGTCAGCATGGGCTCGATCACTTGGCCAGTGCGGGCGCAGCGGGGCACCATGAGTTTGTGTTTCTTGACCTCGACCAAAGCGCCTGAGGCCTCCAAATCGGCCACCACGGCCTTGCGGGCGACAAAGCGGTCAAGGCCTCGGTATTTCTCGGGCGCGTTGGTGTTGATGGTCGCGTCCAGGTTCAGCACGCAGATCATGTCCAGCTTGTGGCGCTGGCCGACTTGGTAGTCGTTGGTGTCGTGCGCGGGCGTGACCTTGACCACGCCGGTGCCAAAGGCCTTGTCCACATAGTCGTCGGCAATCACGGGGATGGTGCGGCCGCACAGGGGCAGGTTGACTTGTTTGCCGATGAGGGCGCTGTAGCGCTCGTCTTCGGGGTGCACCATCACGGCCACGTCGCCCAGCAGGGTCTCGGGGCGGGTGGTGGCCACCGTGACGCTGCCTGAACCATCGGCTAGGTCATAGCGGATGTGCCACATCGAGCCGTCTTCTTCGGCGCTTTCCACTTCCAGGTCGGACACGGCGCTTTGCAGCACCGGGTCCCAGTTGACCAGGCGTTTGCCGCGGTAGATCAGGCCTTGCTCGTACAGCTGCACAAAGGTTTCGGTCACGGTTTGGGACAGCTTGGGGTCCATCGTGAAGTATTCGCGGCTCCAGTCCACGCTGTCGCCCATGCGGCGCATCTGGCTGGTGATGGTGTTACCGGATTCTTCCTTCCACTCCCAGACCTTGCTCACAAAGTTCTTGCGCGCTTCGGCGGGTGTGGGGCCCATGTCGTGGCGGCTGATGCCTTTGGCCTGCAGCTGGCGCTCCACCACGATCTGCGTGGCAATGCCCGCGTGGTCGGTGCCCGGAATCCAGGCGGTGTTGAAGCCTGACATGCGGTGGTAGCGGGTCAACGAGTCCATGATGGTCTGGTTGAAGGCATGGCCCATGTGCAGGGTGCCGGTCA
>JACDQO010000118.1 GCA_015657605.1 Limnohabitans sp.
CCAAAGCGGCCCGACCGATGCACCGGCGGTGGTGTTGTTGCATGGCTTTGGTTCAAGCTTGCACACCTGGGATGCTTGGGCCAAAGCGCTGTCTGCCACCCACCGAGTGGTGCGCATCGATTTGCCGGGCAGTGGTTTGAGTCCACCCGATCCCGCGCACGATTACCGAGATGCGCGCAGCCTGGACATGCTGATCGCCTTGATGGACAGTTTGGGTTTGCAACGCGCCAGTTGGGTTGGCCACTCGATGGGTGGACGCATCGCCTGGACTTTGGCTGCCCGTTACCCAGAACGTGTGGACAAGCTGGTGCTGGTGGCACCCGATGGCTTTGCCAGTTTTGGTTTTGAGTACGGCAAGCCTATGGATGTGCCTGCCTCATTGGGCCTCATGCGCCATGTCTTGCCCAAGCCTGTGCTGCGCATGAATTTGCAATCGGCCTATGCCCGGCCAGACAGCCTGAGCGACGCCGTGACCACCCGGTACCACGATTTGATTCTGGCCCCTGGGGCACGCCAAGCCATGTTGGACCGGTTGAAGCAGACGGTGTTGCAAGAGCCCGTGCCGCTGTTGCGCCAAATCAAGGCCCCGACGCTGCTGGTGTGGGGTGAAGCCGACGCCATGATTCCCGTGAGCAACGCTCAGGATTATTTGCAAGCCATTGCAGGCAGCCGATTGGTGTCTTGGCCTCAGGTGGGGCATTTGCCACAAGAAGAAGCGGCGCAGCTGTCGTTGAAGGCGCTCGCAGATTTTCTGCGCTGAACGGGCAGATCAGGTCGTTTTGAAACCGCTTCAGGTGATGCGGATGCCCACTTGCAAAATATGGTTGCCTTCGGTGGCGCGCACACTGACCTCGGCTTTGCCCAAGTGCGCCGTATCGCCTTCAACAGGCGGTCGGTGCAAGCTTTCGGCCAGCCATTGGCCAATCGTTTTGTCTGATTCACAAGGCAGTTCCAGCCCGTAAAACATGCACAGGTCGCCCATGGAGGTGCTGGCGGCCAGCACAAAATCACCGAAGACCAAGCGGGCGTGTTCGGTGTCGTCCAGGTCGGGCAAGACCACGTTCAGGCGCCGTGCGCTCCAAGCGATGGTGGAGCCTTGCAGCACCAGCGAGGTCAGTACCACAATGAAAGCCACATTGAAGTAGATGCTGGCCCCCTCCACACCGGCCATGACCGGGAACACCGCCAACACAATCGGCACCGCACCGCGCAGGCCCACCCAAGACACAAAGGCGATTTCGCGTCCAGAAAAGTGAAGCGGTTTCAGGCACAACCAAACCGACAGAGGGCGGGCCACGAACATCAGCACCAGCGACACCCCAATGGCAGGCCACAGCGACTTCATCATCTCGGTGGGCGTGACCAGCAAGCCCAGCAACAAGAACATGCCGGCTTGAGACAGCCATGCGTAGCCGTCCATGGCCGACAAGGACGCACGCACTTGCCTGCGTGCCCGGTTGCCAATGACGACGCCCATCAGGTACACCGCCAAAAATCCGGAGCCCCCCAACCATGTGGTGAGGGCGAATGTGGTCAGGCCACCGGAGACCACCAGCAGTGCGCGAATCCCACCGCCACCGTCTTCGCCTCTGCCCAGGCGTTTGACCAATTCCGCCATGCCCCAGCCGCAGCCCAAGCCCAAGACGCCGCCCCAGCCCAAGTGTTCGAGTAAAGACAGCAAAACTTCGGAGACGCTCAGTGGCAAGCTTTCTGCTTGGGCCATGGACAGCGCGATGGCAATGAACGTCAGCGTCAGGTAAACCGCCATGGGGTCGTTCAAGCCCGACTCGATCTCCAAGGTGGCTGAGACCCGCTCATTGAGGTGCACCCCAGAAGACTTGAGCAAGGAAAAAACGGCTGCCGCGTCGGTGGAGCCCACGATGGCCCCGACCAAAAGGGCCAATGGCCAAGACAAATCGAGCAGCCAATAAGCCGCAGCGCCCGTGATACCGGTGCACAGCACCACACCCAGCGTGGCCAACAAGAGCGAAGGGCGCAAACCGGTTCGGAAAGTGGCCATCTGGGTGCGCAGGCCGCCGTCGAGCAAGATCACGGCCAAAGCCACGTTGCCCACCCAAAAGCTCAAACGGAAATCGTCAAAAACCAATCCACCCGGCCCATCCACCCCGGCCAGGATGCCCACCACCAAAAAAATCAGCAAGAACGAAAAACCGATGCGCGCAGAAAACACCCCGGCCAAGACACTGATGAACACCAGTGCAGCGCCGGCTAACAAGGGCAATGAAAGGAAATCAAGCGACAAAACCATGGTTTGAAGTTACCACAGGACAGGCCTCGCCAAAGCAGTGTGGACTTGTGCTCAGGGTGGGTGTCAAAAGC
>JACDQO010000119.1 GCA_015657605.1 Limnohabitans sp.
ACAGGTCTTCCAGCTCCCATTTGATCTGCCAAATGCCCAAGCGGTTGGCCAGTGGCGCAAACACCTGCAACGACTCGCTGGCCAAAGCGGGCGGCACCGGTAATTTGGTGGCAGCGTAATGGCGCAGCGTTTGCAACCGCGAAGCCAGTCGCAACATGACCACACGCAAATCGCGGCTGAAAGCCAACAGCATCTTGCGCACGTTTTCAGTCTGGATGCGGGGGCTCAAAGGTGTGTTGTCAGGCCCCTGTGCACTGGTCTCAGCCGCACGAGACAAGCGCTGCACATGCACCAACTGGTTGGTTTGCAGGGCCAGCTTGGCCAAATGCAGGCCAAAGGCCTTGCCCATCACTTCCTCTGGCTTGTTCAGGTGCGGACAGGCATAAACCAGATAAATGGCCGCTTGCATGGCCACCGAGCCGCCCATGCCCGCCAAAATCGTGGCCACCGCATCGGCGTGCGCCAAAATGTTTTCGCCGGTATCCAGCGATTCGCCCGCAATCAAAGGCTCGGCAAATGCTCGGGCTTTGGCCAACAGTTCGGCATCGGCAGGCAGGCTCTGGCCGTCGGCCGTGGCCAGCATGACGGGGGGCAAATGAGGCGCGTGCAAACGCCCAGAGGGCGACATGGGGCTTGCAGAATGGCTGAAGCTTGGGCTGACCATGGCTTTAAGCACCCAACACAAACTGGCTCACCACCGCCATTTGGTTCCCAGCGGTCAACGTGGGGGCATGGCCACAGTCTGGCCAAGTCTCCAACTGCGCCCTCGGCCCACGCTGCGTCATGGCCACGGCGGTATCGAGCGTCAACAAATCCGATTGTCCACCGCGAATCAGCAAGGTTTGGGCTTGAATTTGGTCGTACAAAGCCCACAAACTGGCCTCGCCAGCGGTGGCAGCCTCGGGCGTCAATGCGCGCAAGGGAACCCCAATGGCCGGATCGTAGTGCAGGGTCAAGGCGCCATCGATTCCCGGGCGCGTCATGTGCGCCGACATCTCGCGCCAAACTTCGGGCAAGACCGGGCCAAAGCCTTGTGACAAGGTCCACAAAGCGGCTGCGGCTTCATCGAGGTCGCGGTATTGGCCGTATTGCCCCACATAGGCTTGCATGCGCTGCACCGACGACCAGGTGATGGCCGGACCCACATCGTTCAGCACCAGGCGGCGAATGGGGCAAGGCAAAGGCAGGCCAGGCTGTCCGGCCAGCACCATGCCAATCAAGCCGCCCATGCTGGTGCCCACCCAGTCCAGCGATGTCAGGTTGGCTCGGCCCCCAGCTGCAGCTGAATCCTGTCCCAACATGACCAACATGTCGCTCGCGTACTGCGGTATTTGGTAAAGCGAGGCATGGCTCAGCCATTCGCTGCGCCCTCGTCCCGCCACATCGGGGCAAATCACTTGCAGGGGCTCAGGGCTTCGCGCCACCAAGGCCTGAGCCAAACGGTCGAAATCTCGGCCTTGTCGTGTCAGGCCGTGCACGCACACCACCACGCGGCGGGCATTCGCGTCGCCCCAACGCCAAAAGGCCATGCGGTGTTGACCTTCGGGGTGGGGGCAAGTCACCCATTCAAGCTGAGGTGATGCGTTGGCGGGCTTGGGCGTGAGGGTCATGGCAATTGGCAAGAATCTGGAGAGTTCACCCATCAAACCGGGCTTGGGCAGCGCCATAATGGACTTTTGAACATCCTAATTCATCTTTCTCATCTTTCGGAGTCATCCTCATGTTGCAAGGTAAAACAGCGTTGGTCACAGGTTCCACCAGCGGTATCGGTCTGGGCATTGCCAAGGCTTTGGCCAAACAAGGCGCCAACATCGTCCTCAATGGTTTCGGCGATGTCGAAGGCCCCAAGGCCGAAATTGCCGCCTTGGGTGTGAAGGTGGCCTACCACGGTGCCGACATGAGCAAAGCCAACGAGATCGAAGCCATGATGAAATTCGCGGCCGACACCTTTGGGCGCGTCGACATTTTGGTCAACAACGCCGGTATTCAGCATGTGGCCAAGGTTGAAGACTTTCCGGTCGAACGCTGGGACGCCATCATCGCCATCAACCTGACCAGCGCCTTCCACGCCACCCGCCTGGCTCTGCCCGCGATGAAAGCGGCCAACTGGGGGCGCATCATCAACGTGGCCTCGATCCACGGTTTGGTGGGTTCTGCCGAAAAATCAGCCTATGTGGCCGCCAAGCACGGCGTGGTGGGCCTGACCAAGGTCACGGCCCTTGAAAACGCCACCACAGGTGTGACCTGCAACGCGATTTGCCCCGGCTGGGTGCTGACCCCCTTGGTGCAAAAACAAGTGGACGCCAAAGCCGTGGCGATGGGCCTGTCCAACGAAGAAGCCAAAAACAGCTGTTGCGAGAAAAAGAGCCCTCGATGCAGTTCACCACCCCCGAAGAATTGGGCGAGCTGGCCGTGTTCTTCTGCTCGGCTGCGGGCAACAACGTGCGTGGCGTGGCCTGGAACATGGATGGCGGCTGGACCGCGCAATAAGCGAGCGCTCGGCCATGAACAGCTCCACCCGCTTGGACAAAGTTGTCATCGTGGACGATGACGCTCGCATCCGCGACTTGCTGCGGCGCTTTCTGTCGCAAGAAGGCTTGGATGTTTTGTTGGCCGAGGATGGCCGGGCCTTGGACCGCATCATGCAGCGCGAAACCATCGACCTGGTCGTGCTGGACCTGATGCTGCCCGGTGAAGACGGCATGAGCATTTGCAAACGGATGCGCGCAGCAGGCAACAAAACACCCGTGATCATGCTCACCGCCAAAGTCGAAGATGCCGACCGCATTGCGGGTTTGGACATGGGTGCCGATGACTACTTAGGCAAGCCCTTCAACCCACGGGAGTTGTTGGCCCGCATTCACGCCGTCTTGCGCCGAAGGCCAACAGCCGAAGTGCCTGGCGCACCGTCCATCGCAGACAACGAAGTCATTGTGTTTGGTGCCTTCTCGCTCGACTTGGGGACGCGCTCATTGAGCCGCTTGGGCGAAGACATCCCGTTGACCAGCGGCGAGTTTTCCATGCTCAAAGCCCTGGCCCGCCACCCCAAGCAAGCCCTGTCGCGTGAAAAACTGGCCCAGCTGGCCCGTGGTCGCGACTTTGAGCCATTTGACCGCAGCTTGGATGTTCAAATTTCTCGCCTGCGAAAAATGATCGAACAAGACCCTGCCGCTCCCAAAGTCATTCAAACGGTTTGGGGCATTGGCTATGTGTTTGTGCCCGATGGCCAAACGTGAGCCACACTGAAGCCACAGACCGAGAGCCGAGCGTGGCCGCTAAACCCGCTCGCAAGCTCAAGCTCAGCCTGTTTTGGCGCACCTTCATTTTGCTGGCCTTGCTGATTTTGTTCAGCAGCTTGGCTTGGCTGCAGATGTTTCGCACCCAAGAGTACGAACCCCGCATTTTGCGCAATGCCCACCAAATTGCCACGGTGGTCAATCTGACCAAGAACGCCTTGGTGCACACCGATGCGATTGCTCGGGTGTCGCTGCTCAAAACGCTGGCCGACGAAGAAGACGTCAGCATCCAAATCCGAGAGCCTGGCGACCAGATCCAGGCCTTTGGGACTTCCGGACTGGAGCGCCGATTGGTCAAAGAGATGCTCAACCGTCTGGGGCCCGACACGCTGATTGCCTCCCAGGTGAACCAAGTCGACGGCCTGTGGATCGGCTTCAAGATCGAGCGTGACAGTTATTGGTTGCAGATGGACCCCGAGCGGCTCAGACCTTTGGGCGGCTCGGCCTGGCTGACTTGGCTGGGCTTGACGCTGGCATTGTCCTTGGGAGGCGCTGCCTTGATGGCGGGCCTGATCAACCGGCCTTTGAAGCGGCTTTCTTTGGCCGCCAGCCAAGTGCGCGAGGGGCATTTCAACACCGCCAACCTGGACGAAGACGCGGCCACCAGCGAAATCCGCGAAGTCAACATCGGCTTCAACCGCATGGCCGAGCGTTTGGCCAAGATCGAACAAGAACGGGCCGTGATGTTGGCGGGTATCTCGCACGATTTGCGCACCCCTCTGGCCCGTTTGCGCCTTGAGACCGAGCTGAGCGTGGCCGACGTGGAAACCCGCGATTTGATGGCTGCAGACATTGCTCAACTGGACGCCATCATCGACAAGTTCCTCGACTACGCCCGGCCCGAGCCCACGAACCTGGGCCCCGTTTTGCTGTCGGGTGTCATCAGCCGAAGCATTGCGCCTTGGCGCAACGACCAGCGTCTGCAGATCAGCGTCGATGTGGCCGAAGACCTGCAAATTCATGCCGAGCAAGTCGAACTGGTTCGTGTGCTGTCCAACTTGTTGGAGAATGCCCGCCGCTACGGTCAGAGCCCCAGCGATGGCATCACTCGGGTCGAAATCGTGGCCCGCGTGCACGAAGGCTGGGTCTTGCTGCGCGTGCGCGACCAAGGCCCTGGCGTCTCCGAAGAAGCCCTGAAAAACCTGACCCAACCATTTTTTCGAGGGGACAGCGCCCGAACCGACGCAACAGGTTCAGGCTTGGGATTGGCCATTGTCGAAAAGTCGGTGCAGCGCATGGGCGGCACGTTCTCGGTGTTCAACAACAGCGCTGGGGGGCTGATGGCGCTGATGAAATTCAGGCAGGTGTCGCCGGCTTGAGGGTCAGCAGGGCCACTGCACGCGCCTCCATGCTCTGACCCATGCCCACGGGCCCCAGCTTTTCTGCCGTCTTGGCCTTCACATTCACCTGATCCAAGGCCGCGCCCAGCGCTTGCGCTACGCCTGCGTTGATAGCCGCCATGTGCGGGGCCAGCTTGGGGGCTTGGGCCACGATGGTGCAGTCCACGTTCACCAACTCCCACCCTTTTGCGCGCACACGCCGCATGGCTTCTTGCAACAGCACGCGAGAATCTGCCCCCTTGAACTGAGCATCCGTGTCCGGGAAATGCCGGCCAATGTCGCCCAAGCCTGCTGCGCCCAACACCGCATCGGTGATGGCGTGCAACAGCACATCGGCGTCTGAATGGCCCAGCAAGCCCGATGAATGGGGAATGTCCACCCCACCCAAAACCAGCTTACGCCCTGGCACCAGGGCATGCACGTCCCAGCCTTCTCCGATTCTGAAACTCATGCCCTGCTCCCCAAAATGGCCTCGGCCAACGCGAAGTCGGCCGGGTAAGTGACTTTGAAATTTTGCGCCGAGCCTTCCACCAAGCGCGGCTTGAGGCCCAATCGCTCCATCGCACTGGCCTCATCGGTGATGCCCGCAAAACCACTGGCCGCCACTGCAGCCAGTGCATCGTGCAAGGCCTGTAGGCGAAACATCTGCGGCGTCTGCGCGAGCCATTTGTGTTCACGCGGCACCGTGGCCAAAACGCGTCCACCCTCTTCGCTTTTGAGCGTATCGGGCAAGGGCAGTGCCAACAGCCCACCCACCGCATCGCCCTGGCAGGTGTCGATGAGACGGCTCACCGACTCGGGCGAGACCAAACAACGCGCCGCATCGTGCACCAACACCCAATCCAACGGGTCAAGGCCTGCCGCCAACATGGCTTGCAGCCCATTGAAAACGCTTTCGGCACGGCTCACGCCGCCACAGGCTTGGCGCTTGAAATGCGCGGGCCAGCCCTGCTCGGGCCAAACATGCGCATCGTCGGGCGACAAAATCACCCAGCCACTGGTCAATCGCGGCACCTGCGCCAAAGCCTGCAAAGTGTGCATGACCATGGACTGCCCAGCCACCTGCTGGTATTGCTTGGGTTGCAGCGTGCCCGCACGGCTGCCTGTGCCCGCACAGGGGATGAGGGCATGAAAACGGGGCGA
>JACDQO010000120.1 GCA_015657605.1 Limnohabitans sp.
CATGCGGGGCACCATGCGGTCACCCATCTCCACCACACTCAGCTTGACGCCGCGCGCCGCCAACGCTTCCATGATGATGCAGCCAATGAAGCCTGCGCCCATTTGCAGCACACGGGCACCGGGCTTGGCCAGCGCCTGGATGGCGCGGGCGTCTTCCAGCGTCCAGCAAGGGTGCACACCGGGCAGGTCCATGCCCGCAATCGGGGGGCGCACGGGGTGCGAACCAGTCGCAATCAACAGCTTGTCAAAAGCCATCGACTGGCCGTTGTCCAGATGCACCGTTTTGCCTGCGGCGTCCACGCGCGTGACTTTGGCTTTGACTTGGGTGATGCACAGTTCGCCAAAGTGGGCGTCGCTTTTGCGCAGGTAAGTGCCGCGCTCGTCGATGTTGCCGATCAACAGGTACGGGATCGCCATGCGCGAATAAGGCGCATCAGGCTCATCCCCAATCAAGGTGATGGTGTCACCCGGAGCGTGCTTGCGAATGGTTTCAGCGGCGATCACGCCAGCAGGGCCTGCGCCCAAAATCACGTGGTGGGTCATGGTGTTCTCCAAAAAAGAAACAGCGGCCCCAGGGAGCCGCTGCGTCGTTGATCTCAGCAAGCCCCAGTGGTGCCCTTGAAGGCGACACTGAGACTCTGACTGAGCATCACAGTCCCAGACGTTCCCGGGTGGCCGATGTCGGACGGCCTTCGCCATCCCAGCCGCGGGCGTCGTAGTACTTGGGCAGCATTTCGTCCAACTTGCTGACCATGCCTTTGCCAGGGCCGGTTTTGGCGGCTTCGGTCATCAGGCGCTTGGGCAGGTTGTCGTCGGCCTTGGTGAAGCCGGCGGCGTTGTTGAAATCGCGCTCCATGTTCCAGATGCGCTCGCCGATGTGGTTCAAGTGCTCCATGGTGAACTCTTCACCACAAGCGGCTTGCACCTGAGGGGCCACGTCTGCCAGTGTCCAGGCAAAGCTGGTGAACACGCAAATACCGGCCGAGTCAAAAGCGGCTGTCGCGTCCTGGAAGGCCTTGACCAATTCGGGCTTGCCTTCGTGCTCGGTAGGCTCGGTCTTGACCGGAATGCCCAGCACTTCAGAGGCGATGGTGTAGCCGCGCAGGTGACAAGCACCCCGGTTGGACGTGGCATAAGCCAGGCCAATGCCTTGGATCACACGACCGTCATAGGCTGGGAACTCTTGGCCCTTGACGCTCATGGACAAATCGGGGTGGCCGTATTTGGCGGTCAGGCGCTTGGAGCCCATGCCAATTTCCTTGCCAAAACCGATGCCCTTGGCGGTCATGTCGACAAACTCGCACAGCGCTTCTGCCGAGCCAAACGGTGCTTCCACACCGATTTGCTCTTTGGTCAACACGCCCATTTCGTACAGCTCCATCACCGCACCGATGGTGGCACCGAAGCTGATCGGGTCAAAGCCTTCTTCGTTGCAGATCATGTTGGCGTACTGCAGGGCTTCCAGGTCTTTCACGCCGTTGGCTGCGCCCAGCGCCCAAGCTGCTTCGTATTCCAGGCCACCGTTGGCGCCCCAGTACTCAGGCTTGTTCTTGACCGAGAAGTGGCCCTCGTCCATCTTGCTGATGCGACCGCAAGCGATGGTGCAACCAAAACAGGCTTGGTTGGTCACCAGGTGCTTTTTGCCATCGGTCTCGCGGGGCGTGACCATGGCTTCGGCCGAGATGTCTTTGGCGCTTTCAAACTGCACGTCGCGGTGGTTGCGAGTGGGCAAGCCACCCACTTCGTTGATCACGTTCATCAGCACCTGGGTGCCATAAGCAGGCAAGCCCTGGCCCGTGACCGCGTTGTCGGCCAGCACCTTTTTGGCCGCCTTGGCCGCAGCCATGAAC
>JACDQO010000121.1 GCA_015657605.1 Limnohabitans sp.
GCCAGCATGCCTTCGCTGCCCACCAACACGGCCAGCAGGTCGTAGCCCGAGGTGTCGAGCGCGTCACTGCCAAACTCAATCGGGTCGCCCTCGATGGTGAAACCGCGCACTTTGAGCACGTTGTGGACCGTGAGGCCATATTTGAGGCAGTGCACCCCGCCCGAGTTTTCGGCCACATTGCCGCCGATCGTGCAGGCGATTTGGCTGGAGGGGTCGGGTGCGTAATACAGGCCATAAGGCGCTGCCGCTTCGCTGATGGCCAGGTTGCGCACACCGCATTGCACGACCGCTGTGCGGCTGACTGGGTCGACTGTTTTGATCTGGTTGAAGCGCGCCATCGACAGCGTGACACCCATGCGGTGCGGCATGGCGCCGCCCGACAGGCCCGTGCCCGCGCCGCGCGCGACCACCGGCACCGCCAAGGCGTGGCAGGCTTTGAGCACGGCCTGAACTTGTGCCTCGGTCTCTGGCAGGGCCACCACCAAGGGGCGCTCGCGGTAGGCGGTCAGACCGTCGCACTCGTACGGTGTGGTGTCTTCGGGCGTGTAGAGGATGGCGTCGGCGGGCAACACCCGGCCCAAGGCCTGCACCACAGCGCGTTGGCGCTCGGCACGTTCGGTGGCGGTCAGTTGCTGTGTTTCGGCGGGGGGATTGGCGCTCATGGCATTCAAAACCTTCAAGTGAGGCCTTAACTGTACGCGCAAGCCCAAGCCGTGGGGCTGAAGAATCTTTGACAGGCTTGTGAAATCAGGCCAAGGCTTTTTTGAGCCAATCTGCAAAGGTGGCGCATTCCCAGCGCTCCATGGTCCCGGTGCGCCAGCACAGGTAGTGGGCGTGGGGGCTGGGCACGCTGCGCTCGAAAAGGCGGACCAGTTGTCCACTCTCAACCCATGGCGCACCCAACTTGGTGCGGATCAGGCCAACCCCCAGCCCTTGGGCGGCGGCGTCGCACATCAGGCCAATGTCGTTGAACGACGAGCCATCGGTGGGCTCGGGCCAGTCCAGGTCGTGCGCGGCAAACCAGGTGCGCCAGGGTTCCAGCGGGCTGCGAAGGAGCGCCACGCCTTGCAAGTCTTCCGCACTGGCAAAGGGGCCGTTTTCGCGCAGCCAGGCGGGCGAGGCCAGCGGCGTCACATCGTCCTTGGCCAAGCACACATGCTCTACATCCGAGTAGCGGCCGGTGCCAAAGCGCACCGTCAGGTCCGCGTCTTCGGCCACCACGTCCAACAAGGGGATGCTCACTTGCAGGGTGATGTCGATTTCGGGGTAGGCGTCCAAAAAGTGTTTGAGCCTGGGCATCAACACCGAGCGCGCAAAAGTGGGCGTGACGGCCAGACGCAGCTTGCGACGGCCCGGTGTGTTGCTGGCGCTGGGAAAACGCTGCAACGACACCAAGCCTTCGCGCACATGGGCCAGGTATTCGTTGCCTTCGGTGGTGAGCGAAAAGTCGGCCCGGCCAAACAGCTTGGTGCCAATGATCTGTTCCAACTGCTTGACGCGGTGGCTCACGGCGCTGGGCGTCACACACAACTCTTCGGCCGCCTGGGTCACGCTGCGCAAGCGCGCCAAGGCCTCAAAGGTCAAGAGGCACTGAATGGGCGGGATGCGTGAGGCGGTGGACATTTTTAATCAGTTGGGGACAGCGCTAAAGATCTGCCCCGCAAGGTTATTTATTTGAAGATCACGGTTTTGTGGCCATTGATCAGCACGCGGTGTTCGCTGTGCCATTTCACGGCGCGGGCCAGCACTTGGCTTTCGGTGTCGCGGCCTTGGGCCGTCAGGTCTTCCACGGTTTTGCTGTGGTCCACGCGGGCCACGTCTTGCTCGATGATCGGGCCTTCGTCCAGATCGGCCGTCACATAGTGGGCGGTGGCGCCAATCAGTTTCACCCCGCGGTCATGCGCCTGGTAATAAGGCTTGGCCCCTTTGAAGCTGGGCAAAAAGCTGTGGTGGATGTTGATGGCACGACCGGCCAGCTTGCGGCACAGGTCATCGCTGAGGATCTGCATGTAGCGCGCCAAGACGACCAATTCGGCGCCTTCGGCCTGGATGATCTCGTATTGTTTGGCTTCGGCCTGCGCCTTGTTGTCTTTGGTCACCGGGATGTGGTGAAACGGTACGTTGTAGCTGGCCGCTAACTGGTAGAACTCGCGGTGGTTGCTGACGATGGCGCGGATGTCCAAAGGCAGCAAACCGCTCTTCCAGCGGAACAGCAGGTCGTTCAGGCAATGGCCTTCCTTGCTGACCATGAGCACTGTGCGCATGGGCTGGGACGTGGCGTGCAGGTCCCATGTCATGTTGAAGGTGGTGGCAAACGAACCCCACTGGGCATTCAAGGCTTCACCGCCCAACTGATCACACGCGAACTGCACGCGCATGAAAAACAGGCCCGTGTCGTGGTCGTTGTATTGCGCCGCTTCTTCAATATTGCCCCCACGTTCCAGCAAAAAGCCCGACACGGCATGCACGATGCCGGTGCGGTCAGGGCAAGAGAGGGTGAGGATATAGGTGGTGGTCATGGGTGAAACAAAGCAATAAGACTGTCGCTCATCTGGAAGAAAACCGACACGCCAAGTCGGTCTATTGTAAGGACCGCACCCCAGGGCCTGGACGTGCAGATTCCCAGGGTGCCAATGCCTGGGCCTGACCATTTGAAGTGGCCCCATGGGGGGTGCTTTTCCCCGTTAAACTGATGGACTTGATGGCTCAATTGGAGTTAGAGATGGCCCACACCGACTTGAACATGGACAACCAATGGTTGCCCTTCACGCCTAACCGCACCTTCAAGCAAGACCCCAGGGTTTTCGTGGGCGCAGAAGGCATGCACTTCACCACCCACGACGGCAAAAAGGTCATCGACGGCATCTCCAGCCTCTGGTGTGTGGGCGCAGGCCACAACCGCCGCCCCATCAATGAAGCCATCAAAAAGCAGCTGGACACGCTGGACTACGCCACAGCGTTCCAGGCCAGCAACGACAAGGCCTTCAAAGCCGCGCAAATGATCGCGGCCATGGCACCTGGCGACCTGAACAAGGTGCTGTTTTGCAACTCCGGTTCGGAAGCCGCCGACACTGCCCTGAAAGTGGCGCTGGCCTACCACCGCGCCCGGGGCGAAGGCCACCGCAACGTCTTCATTGGCCGAGAAAAGGGCTACCACGGCGTCAACTTTGGCGGCATGAGCGTGGGCGGCCTGCCCGCCAACCGCAAGGTGTATGGCGCACAGCTGCTGCCGCGTGTGGACCACATGCGCTTCATCCACGATCCGGTCAACCATGCCTACATCCACCACGAGGAACCCGTGTGGGCGGAAGACCCGCTGCTGGAGCTGGAAAACCGCATCTTGGTGCTGCACGACCCGAGCAACATTGCCGCCGTGATCGTCGAGCCGATTGCGGGCAGCGCGGGCTGGTACATCCCGCCCAAAGGCTATGTGAAGCGCCTGCGCGAGATTTGCGACAAGCACGGCATCTTGCTGATCTTTGACGAGGTGATCACCGGTTTTGGCCGTTTGGGCGTGAACTTTGGCGCTGATTTTTATGGCGTGGTGCCCGACCTGCTGAACTTTGCCAAGGCCGTGACCAATGGTGTGATACCGCTGGGCGGGGTGATCTGCCGCGACTTCATCTACGACGCGATGATGAACGCCAACTCGCCGCAGCATGCGATCGAGTTCTTCCACGGCTACACCTATTCGGGCCACCCCGTGGCTTGCGCCGCAGCCATTGCCACGCTCGACTTGATGAAGGAAGAAAACCTGTTTGCCCGTGCCGGCCTCAAGGGCCGCGTGCTGGGCGACGCCATGCACAGCAGCTTGAAGGGCTTGCCCAACGTGATCGGTATCCGCACGCTGGGCTTGGCCGGGGCAGTAGAACTGGCCAGCATCCCGGGCTCACCCGGTAAGCGGGCCTATGACATCTTCATGGACTGCTTCCACCACGGGGTGTGGGTGCGCCCGGCGGGCGAGAACATCGTCATTTGCCCACCCTACATCGTGGAAGACGCTCACATTGACCAAATCGTGCAGACGGTAGCCGACAGCATCCGTCGGCATGCCTGAACGCATCAGGGTCATCATTCGAACAGCGCTGACTTTGCTGGCAGCGCTGGCGGCGGCCGAGTTGTGCGTTTGGCTAGGAACGCCCATTCCCTGGATGCTGGGGCCCCTGTTGGTGACAGCATTGGCCTCGATGGCGGGCGCCCCCACACACAGCGCCAACCTCTTGCGTAACAGCGGGCAGTGGGTGATTGGCTCGGCGCTGGGGCTGTATTTCACGCCCCAAGTCAGTGCCTTGGTGCTGGCCCAATGGTGGGCGATTGCCTTGGCCGTGGTTTGGGCGCTGGCATTGGGGGGCTTGTTTGGCCTTTGGCTGCAACGCAGGCACGGGGCCGAATTGGCCCACCTCTCCCCCCGGGCTTTGCTGGCCACCACATATTTTTCGGGCGCCATCGGCGGGGCCTCCGAGATGACCTTGTTGGCCGAACGCTATGGCGCCCGCACCGACTTGGTGGCCGCGGCGCACAGCATGCGCTTGGTGCTGGTGGTCATCGCTGTGCCCTTTGGCATGCAATGGGCACAACACCAGTGGGGCTTGACGGTCGATGCTTCCTTGCTGCCCGGGCCTCGCGAAGCGCAATGGCCAGGCTTGCTTTGGCTGGGCCTGGCCACGGCGGCAGGCAGTGTCATGATGACCCTGCTGGGCCGCACCAACCCGTGGTTCATGGGCTCTTTGCTGGCGGCCATGGCTTTGACCTTGGCGGGCTGGGAGGGCTCGGCCGTCCCTACGGTGCTGACGAACGCCGCCCAACTGGTGATCGGCGTGAGCCTGGGCATCCGGTTCAGGCGCGAATTCATCCAAACGGCACCCCTTTGGCTGGGTTCGGTGGCCTGGGGGTCTTTGTGGATGATGGGGGCCTCGGTGCTGTTTGGCTTGGCACTGGCCTGGGGCACGGGATTGCACCCGGCCACCCTCATCCTGGGGACGGCGCCCGGGGGCATCACCGAAATGGCCATCACGGCCAAAGTGCTGCAGCTGGGCGTGCCCGTCGTCACAGCATTTCAGGTTTGCCGCTTGGTGGCCGTGCTGATCTTGGTTGGGCCGATTTTCAAATGGGTCGGCAGAGACAAAAAGGCCGCCTAAAGCAAGCTGCCTAAAAAACCGCCGCAGGTGCAGACGGCTGATGGTGGGCGTTGGGCAGAGTGGCGGCCGAGACAGGCTGCGTCAGTGCACCACCACCGGCTGTTGGGCCAAGCCGGTGTAGCCCTCGAGCGTGTCTTCGACTTCTTCTTGCGTGGGGGTGTGCTGCTGCCACGCCTGAATCTGCTGCTGGAACATTTCTGCCCAAGACCCGTCCAGGTAAACCTCTTTGCCTGAACGCTTGTCCACGATCTCAAAACCATGTCGCTCCAGCACAGGCTGGCTGCTGATGGGCGCCGCCTCGCTGGGTGCATTGGCCAAGACGTGCATGACAGCAAAGGTATCGGATTCGTACAACAGGTTCATGCGCTCATTCTCCCTTATCTTGTCGTTTGCACATGGGACTGTTTGCAACGACTTCAAGAGCCTGTGGTTTTTACGCTAGGCAGGCGATCATGGCAGGTCGGGCAAGCCCACACGGCCCGTCAACACCAAGTCAATGAAGCTGCCGCTGACTTGGGTGATGCGGATGCGAACGGGCAACCAGTCATGCTGGGCAGCCACCCAGAACTCCACTTTGGCATCAAAACGGTTGCGCGGCTGGCAAACCCATTTGGTCGCCTGCAGGTTTTGCCCATCCACTTGCAGCATCTCTTCTTGTTCCAAAGTCAAAAGCCAAGGCAAAGCGTCACGCACCGTGGCGGTTTGTACCTGCAAGCGCGCACCGGGCTGCAAACGCCCACCCTCTTGCGCCATGAGGGCCGCCATCTGTGGGTACAGGCTGATCTGGTCTTGTGCGCCGGGCTGCAATGCGGCTGAAGGGGCATTGCTGCTGAACACGATGCGGTTTTGTTCCCCATCGAAATGCGTGGCCCGTTCGCTGCGCCAGCTGTCAGAAAAGCGAATCGGCGACAGACCTTGTGCGGTGATCAGACCCTGACTTCGCCACAACCGGGTTCCCAACAAAAATGCCCGCACCGACAAACCCATGGCATAGGCACCCGCATTGCGCTGCCAACGCAGCTCGCCTGTGGCTTGGTAGGGAATGCCCTTTTCTTGGCCGCTGAGCCGGTAACTGAGCAGCGCAGAGGCTGGCAATGCGGCCACACCCAAGGGCGGCAAAGACATGGTGGCCTCGGCCAAGCCTGTGGGTGTTGCCGGCAAAACAACGGGCTTGTCTGCCGGCGCCGTGGCCGCAGTTTGCACATCGTCCGTCGGTGCCGCCTTGGCCTCTGCTGTGGTTTGTGTGCTGTCCGCCCTGTCGCTCCCGCTCAAAATGGGCGGTGGGCTTGAGGGCTCCGGTAGGGGTTCAGTCGCCACACCGGCATTGGCTGGCTCCGGCGGTGGAGCTGCCGCAGATGCAGACGATGGCGCAGGTGCAGTTGTTGAAGTTGAAGGCACGGTGGCCAAGCGCGTTTGGCGCTCTTGCTTGGCTTTGGGCAGTTGCACAGGGGCTGGGGGTGCTGGCGCGGGTGGCAACCACCGGGTTTGCACAGGGCCCACCCGCATGGACTGCGGCCCTTGAATTTGCCAAACGGTTGCGCCCACCATCGCCAGCCCCACCGCCACATGCAAAGCCAAAACCACCAATATCCAACGCCACAAAGTCCCTGGTGCCGGGCCACCGACCGGGGGATGGGACAGTGCAAGTGTGGAGGCCACCATGGACATGTCGTGCGCGGTCTTGGCGACGTGACAGGCTTGGGCCCACTTCAGGCCGAAGTCCAGCCCAGATCGGAGGAGAGCTGCGCCGCGAATCCCCTCAACGCTTGCGCCACAGGACCCGTCCAATCGGTGTCCAGGGTGGCGGTCGAGCCCAGCGACACCACGCCCAAAGCCAAATGCCCATCCGCATCAAAAACGGGGGCACAAAAACCCGAAATACCGGGCAGCAACACATTGACCACGCGGCCCAAACCTTGGGCTCGGGTTTCGGTGTTCATCGCCTTCACTTGCGCTGCTGTCGAGGGCAAATCGCTGCGTCCGAGTTTGCGGGCCAGGGCAAGCTCCGCCTCGATCATGGGTTGGGCCTTATCGGCCGCGCCGCCGTGGCCCATGAACGCTGCAAAACACCGGCCCGTGGCCGAAGACAGCAAAGGCATCACATCGCCCAAGCGCAAGCTGACGGGCATGGCCATGGGCGCTTCTTGCCAATGCACCAAGGTCGGGCCCCGATTGCCCCAGACCGCCAAGGCCAAGGTGTGGCCGGTCTGGTCCATCAAAGTGGGCAAGCGCTCACGCGCCAGTTTGACCGCGTCCAGCCTGGACAGCGTGGCCAGACCCAAGCGCAAAGTGGCGGGGCCGAGTTCGTAGCGGGTGTTGGCATCCTGCACCACCAAACTCAGGCGCTGAAAGCTCACCAGGTAGCGGTGGGCCTTGGCTGCGCTCATGCCAGCGGCACTGGCCAGGTCGCGCAGCATTAAGGGGCCCGGTGCTTGGGCCAGCACATCCAGAAGGGCAAAACCCACCTCTACCGACTGAATGCCTGCGCGCTCTTTGTCCCCTTCCGGGGTCATTTCGATGGTGCTGGAATGGGCCATATGCTCTAGAATCAGGTTTCGTTTAGTTAAACGAGTTTAACAATGCGTAATTGGCGCGCCATGGACTGCGTCATCCCTCAGGGGGTTCATCCCTGATGCACTCGGCATCGAACCACAGTAAAACAGGCACACATCATGAAATTGGCGACCTACAAAGACGGCTCACGCGACGGACAACTGGTGGTGGTTTCGCGTGACCTGAGCACTGCCCATTATGCGACCGGCATCGCCAGCAAGTTGCAGCAGGTGCTGGACGACTGGAACTTTCTGGCCCCCCAGCTCGAAGACCTGTACAGCACCCTCAACCAAGGCAAAGCACGCCACGCTTTCCCTTTCGACCCAGAGCGCTGCATGGCCCCGCTGCCCCGCGCCTACCAGTGGGCCGATGGCTCACGCCTACATCAACCACGTCGAGCTGGTCCGTGCGGCGCGCAACTCGGAGGTGCCCAGCAGCTTCTACACCGACCCGCTGA